>JAZUHZ010000111.1:0-3346 GCA_045642005.1 Candidatus Avilachnospira sp. | reverse complement strand
TCTACCGGGGGACCACCTATGAGCACGAATCCGGAGGAGATCCGGAGGAGATCCCGAACCTGACATATGAGCAGTTTCTCGAGTTCCACCGGACATATTATCATCCGTCCAATTCCTATATCTACCTGTACGGTGACATGGTTATGGAGGAGAAGCTTCTCTGGATGGATGAGCATTATCTGAACGCGTACGGGAAACGTTCCATGGATACCGCCATCGGGGAGGCACTGCCGGTACCGGAAGGGACTCTCGTGGAAAAAAGCTATGCGCTGTCCGAAGGAGAGGAACTTCTGAACAGGACCTATCTTTCCGAAAACTATGTGCTCCCGGAGGTGGAGGATTCCCTGACGGATCTCGCCTGGGAAGTGCTCGATTTCGTGCTCCTCGGAGCACCCGGAGCACCGCTTTCCGAGATTCTTATGGAAAAAGGCATCGGAGAGGAAATCTGCGGCGGCTACTGTGCCGGGATCAAACGGCCTTACTGGTCTGTGATCGCCAAGAATTCGGAAAAGGAAAAGCTTGGTGACTTTCATGAGACGATAAAGGAATGCATCGCCGGTCTCTGTGAGAACGGGATTGATAAGAACTCGCTTCTGGCAGCTCTTAATTTTATCGAGTTCAAGTACCGGGAGGAGGATTTCGGCCGGACGCCGGCGGGACTTTCCTTTGGCTTAAATGCCATGGAGTCGTGGCTTTATGATCTTGATCCGACGCTTTATCTTACCTATAACGAGGAGTTTAAGAAATTAAAAGAGCTTGCCGCAACCTCCTATTTTGAGGATCTTCTGCGGGAGGCTGTCCTTCGGAATACGGAAATGGCGACTGTGATCATCACTCCGGAAAAAGGACTTACCGAAAAGAAGGAGAAAGAACTCCGGGAAAAGCTTTCGGCCTACAAGGCCTCCCTTTCCGGGGAACAGATTCGCAGGATCCGGGAGACGGAGGAGGCGTTAAAGGCCTATCAGGATGAACCGGATGATCCCGGGCTTCGGAAATGCCTGCCAACCCTCGGAATCGCCGATATCCGCCGGGAAGCGGAAAAGGTCCGTACCGGGAACCGTGAAGGGATCATCTACAGTGATATCCCGACACACGGTATCGCGTATATGAGGTTGATTTATGATCTGTCCTCTTTTACCGAGGAGGAGATCCAGTTCGTTTCGCTTCTCAAATCGCTGTTCGGAGATATGGAGACCGGGTCTCACAGTGTCCGGGAACTGTCCGATGAAATGTTCTTAAAGACCGGCGGAATCAGTCATATGACCAATGCCTATTCTGTGGAGAACGGAAAGGATTACAAGCCTTCTTTCATTGTTGAGTTAAGAACATTAAAGGATCATATTGAAGACGGAATCCGGCTGGCCATGGAGATGACCCTGGATACCCGTTTTGACAACGAAGAGCGGGTGATCGAAAAGCTCCTGGAGACAAAGTCTTCCATGCAGGCAAGACTTGACGGCGCCTCGCATTCCGTTGCGGTCACAAGATGCCGCTCCTATCAGGAAGGGTCCCAGCGTTTCGAGGATCTCACGGGCGGCATTGCCTTCAATGATTTCCTTTCCGGCGCAGCAAAGATGGTGAAGGAACCCGTACACAAAGAAAGTTTCCTGAAATCACTGAAAAACGCAGCCGCAAAACTCGGTGCCCTGCCGTTTGAGGCGGCGTTATCCGGCGATGAAGAGTGTTTCCGGGAGATGAAGCGGGTTCTTCTGTCCCGTCCGGAGATGTCCTCCGTGAAGGAAGGGTATCCGGAGGCCGTCGCCTCCCTCTCCGGGGAGAAGAGAATCACTCCGGTTTCCCGTCTGAACGAGGGATTAAAGTGCAGCTCCCAGGTAAATTACGTGGCGAGGACCGGACGGTTTACAAAAGAGGGCGAAGCCGGATCCGGCGCGTATGATGTATTAAGGATCCTGCTGAATTACGATTATCTCTGGACAAACCTTCGCGTGAAAGGCGGCGCCTACGGCTGCATGTCGGGATTTATGAGAAGCGGACAGGGATATCTTGTTTCCTACCGGGATCCGAAACTTAAGGAAACCGATGACGTATACGCTGCCCTTCCGGAATATCTTGAAAATCTTAAACTTTCCGGGGAGGACCTGACGAAATATATCATCGGTGCAATTGCTTCGGTGGATCAGCCGGTGACCGCTTCGGTGGAGGCTGCCAGAGGGCCGGCCTATTATTATAACGGTACAACCGATGAGATTCTCCAGAAATCGAGAGATGAGATCATCGGCTGCACCGCGGAGACAATCCGCAGCATGGCAGACGGGATCCGTCGTCTTCTTTCCGGTGACAGTATCTGTGTGATCGGCAATGCCGGAGCTATTGAAAAAGAGAGCGGACTTTTCCGCTCAGTGAGGGAACTTTACTGATGAAATCGGGATTTGTAAGTTTGATCGGCCGTCCCAATGTGGGAAAAAGCACACTCATGAATGCGCTCATCGGCCAGAAAATCGCCATTACCTCGGATCGTCCGCAGACGACACGGAATAAAATCGAAACTGTTTATACTGATGACCGCGGTCAGATCGTGTTCCTTGACACACCCGGAATCCATAAAGCCAAAAATAAACTCGGGGAATTCATGGACAGGAAAGCGGAGGAGGCCTTCTCAGAGTCGGACGTGATCTGCTGGCTGGTGGAACCGACCACCTATATCGGCGCCGGTGAGGAACGGATTGCCGGACTCTTAAAGACCGCCAATAAAAAGCATCGGCCGGTGATCCTTATCGTGAATAAGACGGATACGCTAAAGAAAAAAGAGGATATTGAAGAGGTGATCCGGGGGTATGAGGCTGTTGCCGATTTTGACGAGATCTGCTGCGTTTCTGCCGAGACCGGTGACAATCTGGATGACCTTCTGGATGTGCTGTTCTATTTCCTTCATACCGGACCGCAGTATTATGACGATGACGTGGTAACCACCATTCCCATGAGGACCATGGCGGAGGAACTGATCCGGGAACAGGCCCTTAAGTTTCTGAGTGACGAGATCCCGCACGGCATGGCAGTGATCGTCAACCGGTACAATGAACGCAGCGACGGAATCGTGGATATCGAGGCGGACCTTGTGTGCGAGAAGGATTCTCATAAGGGAATTGTGATCGGAAAAGGCGGCGCCATGATTAAAAAGATCGGTACCGGCGCCCGGGCGGAAATTGAAGACCAGCTCGAAGGGCAGCAGGTGAACCTTAAGCTTTTTGTCAAGGTGAGAAAAAACTGGAGGGACAATGAGGGCCTGATGCGCTCTTACGGATATAAGGCGTAAAGCATAACAGGCGTGAAATATAATCCCCGAAGCATAACAGGCGTGAAACATGACTCCCGTGAAACATCTCTG
>JAZUHZ010000110.1:0-6898 GCA_045642005.1 Candidatus Avilachnospira sp. | reverse complement strand
CCCGTGGATGAGATCGGGGCGGAACTCAAGGTGAAAAAGCTGCAGGAGGACAATCTGGAACTGTTTTCCCAGCTGGAACTTTTCCATACAACTTTTTTTAGCTGACTATGGGGGCCTCCGAAGCAATATTCTCTTCGTTCGCTTTTTCGAAATGCTGTGGATGGCTTTTTGCCTCTATCCCTGAGGCAACAGCCATCCGCGACGCATTTCTCAAACGCTCTCGCAGAGAATATTTCTTCTCCGGCTGTTCAGATTGAGAGTATACCTGGAAAAGCTGAACTTGTTAATTAATATATGAAAATCGGTAATGTTGAATTAAAGAATAACGTCGTGATGGCCCCGATGGCGGGGGTGACGGATATCGCCTACCGGATCATTCTGGAAGAAATGGGCGTGGGCTTAGCCACCACGGAAATGGTCAGCGCGAAAGGTCTATTTTATAATAACAAGAATAACGCCATCATCCTAAAGAAGGCGCCGGGCGAGTATCCTCTGGCCCTCCAGCTTTTCGGCTCTGATCCGATGATCATGACCAATATGGCGCAGAAGGTCCAGGAGGACTATGACATTATTGACGTCAATATGGGCTGCCCGGTGAACAAGATTGTCGGAAACGGAGAGGGCAGTGCCCTCATGAAGGATCCGAAGAAAGCGTTTATGATCCTGGATACCATGTGCAGAGTGCTGGAAAGGCCTGTTACCGTGAAGTTCCGGAAAGGTTTTGACGATCAGCATGTGAATGCCGTCGAATTTGCAAAGATGGCGGAAGATGCCGGGGCCGCAGCCATTACCATCCACGGCAGAACCCGGGCGCAGATGTATGCGGGAAAAGCTGACCGGGAGATCATCCGCAGGGTCAAAGAGGCCGTGAAGATCCCCGTGATCGGAAACGGAGATATTTTCACGCCGGAGGATGCCCTTTCCATGATCCGGGAGACCGGCTGTGACGGTGTGGCGATTGCCAGAGGCGCCAAGGGAAATCCATGGCTGATCCGGCGCACCATAAAGTATCTCGAGGACGGCACCCTGCTTCCGGAGCCGACTTTGGATGAGAAGAAAGAAATGATGCGGAAACACGCCCGCCTGATGGCAGAGTATAAAGGTGAGAAGATGGCCATGGTCGAGATGCGGTCCCACCTCCAGTGGTATACGGCGGGAATCCCGGGCTCGGCAGCCCTCCGGAATGAAATGAACAGCGTTCAGAACATGGAGGACCTCTTACGTCTTCTCGACAGACTCGGGTAAAACGGAACTGTTCATCACCCCATTCATAATTTATTCACTTGACTGAAACCCTGATTATGTTTATAATCTTCTGATTGTTATATACGTCGTATTTTGCGAAGGAGAAAAACAGCAATGGCAAATGAAACCAAAACAATGCTTACGAAAGAGGGACTTAAGAAATATGAGGACGAGCTTCTCGATCTTAAGGTAAACCGCCGTAAGGAAGTCGCTGAGAAGATAAAGGTTGCAAGAGAACAGGGCGATCTTTCCGAAAATGCCGACTATGATGCCGCCAAGGACGAACAGACAGAGATCGAGAAAAGAATCATTGAGCTTGAGGCAATTCTCAAAAATGCCGAGATCGCTGACATTGACGATTCCAACAGAGATGCGGGAAAAGTGCATGTAGGATGTGAAGTCACCGTAAAAGATCTTGAATTTGACGAAGAGGAAACCTATAAGATCGTAGGTTCCACGGAAGCCAATTCCAGAAAGAGAATGATCTCCAATGAATCCCCTGTCGGCGCAGGCCTTATCGGTCATGTGGCCGGTGAGATTGTGGAAATCACGGTTCCGTCCGGAGAAATCATCCGGTACGAGATCCTTAATGTCGTATCAA
The DNA here is from genome assembly GCA_045642005.1 of Candidatus Avilachnospira sp. GTDB lineage: Bacteria > Bacillota > Clostridia > Lachnospirales > Lachnospiraceae > Avilachnospira. The sequence goes on along the minus strand of JAZUHZ010000110.1, from coordinate 5,052 downwards.
ATCAGTAAGCACACAGAGGTTATGCATGGGAAATAATAACGAGAATCAGACAGAAGATATCAACAGGATCCTGGAAGTCAGAAGAGAGAAACTGGCGGCCCTTCAGAGCGCCGGCAAAGATCCGTTTGTGATCACCACCTATGATCAGACACATCATTCCACCGATGTTGTCAGTGCCTACGAGGAACTTGAGGGCAAAGAGGTCAGCATCGCAGGGCGTATCATGTTAAAGCGTGTCATGGGCAAAGCGTCTTTCTGCCATCTGCAGGACCGTGAAGGAAGCATTCAGGTTTATGTGGCCAGAGACAGCATCGGTGAGGAGCCGTATGCCGATTTCAAAAAGATGGACATCGGCGACATCATCGGCGTGAAAGGTACGGTCTTTAAGACGAAGACAGGAGAGATCTCCGTTCATGCCGGAGAACTCATCCTCCTCTCCAAGTCTCTTCAGGTGCTGCCCGAGAAATATCACGGAATCACCGATACCGATACCCGGTACCGTCAGCGGTATGTGGATCTGATCATGAACCAGGAGGTAAAGGACACCTTTATCAAGCGTTCTAAGATCATTGCCACAATCCGTCAGTTCCTGGACAAAAAGGGATTTATCGAAGTTGAGACTCCCATGCTGGTTTCCAATGCCGGCGGTGCTGCCGCGCGTCCGTTTGAGACCCATTTCAATGCGCTGGATGAGGATCTTCGTCTCCGCATCTCCCTCGAGCTTTACTTAAAGAGACTGATTGTCGGCGGACTGGAGAGAGTCTATGAGATCGGCCGTGTTTTCCGTAACGAAGGTCTTGATACAAGACACAACCCTGAGTTTACTCTCATGGAGCTCTATCAGGCCTATACCGATTACAACGGGATGATGGACCTGACCGAAGAGATGTACCGCCATATCGCCAAGACCGTGCTCGGTACCACCACCATCGTTTATAACGGCGTGGAGATGGACCTCGGAAAGCCGTTCCGGCGGATCACCATGGTCGATGCCATTAAAGAATATGCCGGTGTTGACTTTAACGGGATCGATACCCTCGAAGGCGCGAGAGAAGCCGCAAAGGAAAAAGGCGTTGCCTTTGAAGAGCACCATAAGAGAGGCGACATCATCAATCTCTTCTTTGAAGAGTTCTGCGAGGCGCATATGATCCAGCCTACCTTTGTCATGGATCACCCCGTTGAGATCTCACCGTTAACCAAGAAGAAACCCTCCGATCCGCGTTATGTGGAGCGTTTTGAGATGTTCATGAACGGCTGGGAGATGGCGAATGCCTATTCCGAGCTGAATGACCCCATTGATCAGCGCGAGCGTTTCAAGGCGCAGGACGAACTGGCCGCCATGGGTGATGAGGAAGCCAATCATACGGATGAAGACTTCCTGAATGCTCTGGAAATCGGTATGCCTCCAACAGGCGGCATCGGTTACGGCATCGACCGTCTGTGCATGCTCATGACCAACAGCCCCGCAATCCGTGACGTGCTCCTCTTCCCGACAATGAAGTCCTTAGATCCTGCGAAGAGTGCTCCGAAGGCTGAGAAGAAGGCTGAGGCCCCGGCAGAAGAGAAGATTGATTTCTCTAATGTCGTGATCGAGCCCCTTTTCGAGGACGCCGTCGATTTTGAGACATTCTCCAAGAGCGATTTCCGTGCTGTCAAGGTTCTTGCCCGCGAAGCAGTTCCGAAGAGTAAAAAGCTCTTAAAGTTCACTCTTGACGACGGAACCGGAACCAACAGAACCATTTTAAGCGGTATTCACGCCTTCTACGAGCCGGAAGAGCTGGTTGGAAAGACTCTGATCGCTATTACGAACCTTCCGCCGAGACCCATGATGGGCATCGACTCCTGCGGAATGCTTCTTTCCGCCATCAATAAGCGCGGCGAGGAAGAAGAGCTCAACCTTCTGATGGTTGATAACCGCATCCCGGCAGGCGCAAAGCTCTACTGATCAAAAACTGAAAGTACGGATTCACCCCGCAGATTGATTCTGCGGGGTCTTTTGTGCGTGTCAAGTGTCAAGGGGACAGGTACCTTGACACCTTTCATATTGGGATATGATATCGTCTGGTGATGATTATGGCGAGAGATGACAAGGAACCCGTCCCTTAGACACGCGTCCCTTAGACACGTTGCTATGCTATGCAATTCCTTTTTTTTGTATGGAAATATGGAAATATGCGTGATATAATCTATCTGGTATTTTCTGTGGAAGATGAAGCTGACAAAACGCACAGGCGTGTTTTGAACCTGTTCGGGGAAGGAGGTTCTTAGAATGCATACGGTTATCATAACAGCTGAAGCACTCAGCATTTTATATCTTTTCATCCTACTCTTCAGTATGCTCTGCGGAGAGAATAAACTGCGTACCTCCCTTGCTTTTCTCGTATGCCTTGGTGTTGCGGTTTTCGGCACAGGAATGGATCTGCTCAGTTATCTGATGGAAGTCACAGAATCCAATGCTTTCAGGCTGACGCTGGTAAACATGCTGTCTTTCCTCGGATATGATTTCGAGCTGATGGCTTTTTCCATTTATGTATGGACGATCGTTGCGGAAAAAGAAAAAGTATCCCGGAGATTTGTTCGTTTTATCAGTGCAGCATGCGGGGCTGATATTCTGTTTGTGATCCTCGGAACAGTCACAGGAAATCTGTTCCGTATTGAAGATGGGAACTTCATTACCGGCCCGTGGTACAATCTGGGGGGAGTGATCGGCTTCATTGTTCTTGTCAGTCTGCTTTTGTTTGCTGTAAGAAAGCGCAGGGCTGTTGGAAATAAACCGGTCATTTTTGTTGTGATTTTCTTTGTGATCACCTATACCTCCATATTTGTTACCCTTTTTACCGGCATTGATTCCTATATGTATGTCTGCATGTCGCTTGTGATGATGCTTTCTTATATCATCCTGCAGACAGGAGAAATCGAAAAAGGACAGTTGCGGGAAAAAATCATGTTTGAGATGTCTACCACGGATGTCCTGACAAAACTCGGCAACCGGCGCGCCTTTGAAAATGCGCTGATTGAATTTTCTGAGATCAGAGACGTCGGTGTGATTTTCTGTGACGTGAACGGCCTGAAGAGCACAAATGACAATCTCGGCCACGCAGCGGGAGATGCGCTTCTCCAGTCGTTTTCTGACCTTTTAAGGGAGCAGTTCCCGCCCGGGGAGATCTTCCGGATCAGCGGCGATGAATTTGTCATTCTGCGGCGGGTTTTGGATGCCGGGAAGTTTACTTCCGATGTCGGTGAGCTGAGAGCTGCCGTTTGCGGTAAACAGGGTATTGCTTCTCTGGGGTGCGCTTTAGGAAAAGGTTCGGATGTGCTTACTCTTGTTTCCATGGCGGAAAAAGACATGTATGCCGATAAGAAATCCTATTATGAACGGCATGGCCTGGACCGGCGGAGAACATAATATATTTTCGGGAGATATTAGAAATGCAGGATTATTTGTATTCAACCATAGGATTTATTGCCATAGCGGTGCAGCTCATCATTAACTTCAAGGTGATGCTTCATCGCGAAAACGATGAGGAAAGAATTGCAGGCAGAATGTACCGTTTTCTGATGCTTTCCATTTTTGCCTATTATATTACGGATGCCTGTTGGGGGATTCTCGCGGGACTGAACTGGATACCGCTTCTGTTCGTGGACACAACCATTTATTACATTGCGATGTGTTCGGCAATCGTCTGCTACTACAGGTATTTCGTGGAATATCTTGGAATGAAAAACTGGAAGGGCCGTTTCTTTACCTGGTTCGGGTATGTATTCTTCGCTCTGGAAATCGTATCCCTTGTTGTGAACTTCTTTTACCCGTGTTTCTTCTGGTTTGATGAAACTGACGCCTATGTGGCTGGACCCATCCGTTACATTGCGCTGTGGGTTCAGGTCGCCATGTTTGCTTTTTCCAGTCTGGTAACTCTCTCTGACGCGCTGAAAACCGAAGGAGCTGACCGTAACCGTCATCTTGCCATTTTCTTTTTCAGCCTGATCATGCTCATTGCCGTCATTTTCCAGGAAAAGTATCCGCTGCTCCCGTTCTATGCGCTCGGATGCCTTCTCGGCAGCTGCGTGCTCCATGTGTATGTGGTGGGAGATGAACAGCGGCAGAATAAAGAAATGCTTCAGGTGGCACTCAATCAGGCGGAAGCCGCGAACAGGGCCAAGACAACATTCCTCAACAACATGTCCCATGACATCCGTACCCCGATGAATGCCATCATCGGATACACGGGTCTGGCCTCCAGTCATATCGACAACAAGGAACAGGTGCAGAATTATCTTGCCAAGATCGGACAGTCCTCCGAGCATCTTTTGTCTCTGATCAATGACGTGCTCGACATGAGCCGGATTGAATCCGGAAAGGTGAGCATCACGGAAAATGACGAGGACCTCGGCGAAATCCTGCACACGCTTCGGAATATCGTTCAGGCAGACATCAACAATAAGCAGCTGGATTTCTTCCTGGATACCGATGTAAGGCATCAGTATATTGTGTGCGATAAGCTGCGCCTGAATCAGGTGCTTCTGAACATCCTTTCTAACTCGATCAAGTATACCCATCCGGGAGGAATGGTGTCTGTCCGCGTGAAGGAAACCGGACTTACCGAATCCGGATACGGGAAATATGAGTTCAGGATCAAGGACAACGGGATGGGCATGAGTGAAGAATTCCTTAAGACCATTTATGAACCGTTTACCCGGGTAAAATCCACCACGGTTTCCGGAATTCAGGGAACCGGCCTTGGTATGGCCATCACCAAAAATATTGTGGATATGATGGGGGCAACGATTGAGATTCAGAGTAAGGAAGGCGAAGGAACAGAAACAATCCTCAATTTTGAATTCCGCATTGCCGCAGAAGCAAACCCCGAACCGGTAAGAATCGCACAGCTTGAGGGCCTGAAGAGCCTTGTCGTGGATGACGATATTTCGGCCTGTCAGAATGTTGCCAAGATGCTCCGGGATACCGGCATGCGCAGCGAATGGTGTACCTCCGGAAAGGAAGCCGTAATTCGTAAGTCGGATCGTAGCCATGTCGTTCTGTGGGCCAAGGAG
>JAZUHZ010000109.1:0-3925 GCA_045642005.1 Candidatus Avilachnospira sp. | reverse complement strand
CTGCGGCGGCCTTTTCAGGGTGGGTAGAGGGACTCGAACCCTCGACCTTCAGAACCACAATCTGACGCGCTAACCAACTGTGCTACACCCACCATATTGATGCACCGATACACGGTTATCAAACGACCCAGAAGGGATTCGAACCCCCGACCCTGCGCTTAGAAGGCGCATGCTCTATCCAGCTGAGCTACTGAGTCACTCGTTTTTCAACGCCCTACTATGATAGTAAAAAAGTCTCTGTTTGTCAAGCGGTATTTTCACAAATTCCTTATTGGCTGCCTGCGAAGGAATTTTCCTTTATAAAGACCCGTAGGCTCGTTTTCCAGAAGCACTGTTTCCCCGGCAAGAAAGACCCTTTCAATTCCCTCATTTTTCCGGAAAGGATTCTGAAAGTCCCCGCCGTCCCGGATGCTGTCATAATCAAAAAGGACAAGATCCGCATCATACCCTGGGAGAAGGAATCCTTTCCCCGTAAGGCCGTAGCGCAGAGCCGGAAGCCCGGTGATCCGCCGGATTCCCTCTTCTCTGGAAAGGATCCCGCGTTCCCGGGTATAGTATCCGAGGTATCTCGGGAATGTGCCGAGAGCTCTCGGATGACAGGTCCGGTCACGTTCTTTGATCCATATTCCGTCGGAACCGACAGTACAGACCGGATGCCTGAGGACCTTTTCCACATTTTCCTCCGTCATGATAAAGCGCACATCCATGACATGGCCGTGGTTTTTCTGCAGCATCCAGACTACCGCATCAAAGGGATCCAGAGAAAGCCTCTCCGCGATCTCCGTATAGGTAAGCCCTTCATATTCCGGAGTTTCCGATGCGCTGACCACAAGGAACCGTTCCGGTCCCGCGTGTTTTAAGGCATTGTCCCAGGTCGGGGAATCGATCTCATAGATTTCTTTCCGGACAGCTTCGCGGACCGAAGGATCCGAAAGACTTTCTGCAAAAGCCTCGGCGCCGCCCGTTAAGAACGCAGAGGGCATGGCCGAGAGTGTCGTTGTGGACACGGCAATATACGGATAGGCATCCATCGTGATATCAAGGCCCTCCGCCCTGGCTGCATCCACCATCGAAAGGGCTTCCTCCATTCTGTCCCAGAAATCCGGATAACAGGCCTTAAAATGCGAGATATTCCCGGTTACTCCGGCGATGCGGGCAATATCGATCACTTCCTGTACGGCGTCAAAAAGCCCGGCAGACTCGCTTCTCGTATGCGATGTGTAGATCCCGCCGTAGGGTTTCAGCACTTTTGCCAGTTCTGACAGTTCCCGGACATCCGAATAAATCCCCGGCACATAGGCAAGCCCGGTAGAAAATCCGAGGGCGCCGCCCTCCATTTCCTCCTGAAGGAGCGATTTCATGGAACAGATTTCCCCGTCCGCAGCTTTTCGGTTTTCAAATCCCATTACCGAAGTCCGTAAGGCGCCGTGACCGGTAAACCAGGCCTCGTTCACTCCGAGAGGAAGATTTTCTACATCGGCCGCAAGGCGCGAAAATGAAGGGTAGGGATGTCCTCCGAAGTTTCCGGAAGCCATGCTGTAGAGCTTTGGATCCACGTCCTTCGGATACGGGCTTTCCGTATGGCCGCACTGTCCGGCGATTTCGGTGGTAACGCCCATTCTGAGCACATGGTCCCGCCCGGGATTTGTAAAAATCTCTTCATCCGCATGGGAATGGCTGTCAATAAATCCGGGAGACAGGGAAAGCCCCGCCGCATCAATCCGTTCGGCCGCTGTCTCAGGGAAACGATCTTTCTGAACCGCCGCAATCTTCCCGTTTTTCACTGCGACATGACCGTGGAAGGAAGGTGCCCCCGTTCCGTCATAAATCCGGACGTTTTCAATAATAAGATCAAAATCAGGCATAGTTTCTCCAGTTATTTCGCTCTCTGTTTTTGAAGTATTTGATGATACACGTTCCTCAAATACTTTGATGATACACGTGCTGCTCCGCGCTGCGCGCTCCCACAGCACTACAAACATTCGGATTCCGCGCTACCGCGCTTCTTCCTCATGTTTGTTCGTTCCTCAAATAAAAATGCAGGAGCGAGCAAGCTCGCTCCTGTATTTTTATTTTCGTCACTGTATCATCAAATACCTGCTGCATTTTCTCTGATCTGCTCAAGCTCGGTGCAGTTGTGTGCGCAAACGTGTCCGGGAAGAGGCATAATTCTCTCATGGATTGCGTCTACGATCCACTCAGGCTGCGGGAAGAAGCAGTTCTCGAGCTCGTGTGCAGGAGTGATCCAGTTCTTGGAACCTACTACTACAGGCGGTGCATCGAGATAATCGAATGCAAGCTCGGTGATATTGGAAGCGAAGGTTCTCATGAAGGAGTTTCTCTCGCAGGCATCACCGGTGATCACGATACGGCCGGTCTTCTTTACAGACTCGATTACCTTCTCGTAATTGAACGGTACAAGGGAACGTGCATCGATTACTTCTGCAGATACGTTGTACTTCTCCTTCAGGATGTCAGCTGCCTTGATTGCTCTGTAAAGGGTAGCGCCGATTGAAAGGATGGTAACATCAGATCCGGCTCTCTTTACATCGGGCTCACCGAACGGGATCTCGTACTCTTCTGCCGGAACACCTTCCTTATGGAACTGCTCACCTACATCGTAGATTCTCTGGCTCTCGAAGAAGATAACGGGGTCTGTTCCGTTTACGGAAGCCTGCATGAGACCCTTAGCATCGTAAGGAGTTGCAGGGAATACAACCTTCAGTCCCGGGATATGTCCGCAAAGTGCTGACCAGTCCTGAGAGTGCTGTGCGCCGTACTTGGAACCAACAGACATACGTACGACTACAGGCATCTTGAGAACGCCTGCGCTCATTGCCTGCCACTTGGAAAGCTGGTTGAAGAGCTCGTCGCCGGAACGTCCGAGGAAGTCAGCGTACATGATCTCAACAACAGCACGGCCGCCTGCCATAGCGTAACCAACGCCGGCACCTACGATCGCTGCCTCAGCGATGGGAGCGTTGAAGAATCTGTGATACGGAATGGTCTCTGTGAATCCGCGGTATACAGCGTAAGCGCCGCCCCAGTCACGAACATCCTCACCGAAGGCAACAAGGGTCGGATCCTCATAGAACTTGTGAAGGATGGGCTCGCAGAGGGCATCACGCATCTGGTAAACTTTATTCTTGGAAACAAGCTGACCGTTCTCGTCAATGCCGTAACGGATCTTCTTGGACATCTGGATGGCTCTGGGGCTCTCCTCATAAGGCATGTTGACATCTGCTTTTCTGCCGGTGGTATCCATGCTCTTTACGCTCTGGTTAGAGAACATAAGGTTTCCGATGGCGTTGGGATCCTTTCCGAATACGTCGAGTCTCGGAGAAACCTTCTCGTCGATGCCGAGCTTGTAGTTTCTGAGCATATCAGCGGCTACCTTAGCCTTGATTTCCTCAAGCTTTGCCTCGTCGCAAACGCCTGCCTCAACGAGCTCCTTGCCGAATGCGATGATGGAATCATGGCTCTGCCAGTCCTCGATCTCCTCTTTTGTTCTGTAGGAGGAAGAATCGGACGGTGAGTGACCGGAAATACGATAGGTGATCACTTCGAGCATTACCGGGCCCTCTTCCTTGGCGAGGTCTTTCTTTCTGTTGTAGGCATCGATCACTGCGAGCGGGTTGTAACCGTCAACGGTCTCGGTGTGCATCTCGTTGGGCATAAGGCCTGCACCGATACGTGCGGGGTTGCCGTAACCCATGGTCTCGCCGCAGGTCTGGCCGCCCATGCCGTAGGAGTTGTTCCAGATGTTGAAGATGATGGGCATTCCCTTGAATTCCTTGTCCCAGAGCTCTCTGATCTGGTCCATAGCGGAGAATACCATACCTTCCCAAACGGGACCGCATGCGGTAGCTGCATCACCGATGTTGCAGACTACTACGCCGTCTTTTCTGTTACTGAGCTTATAAAG
>JAZUHZ010000108.1:0-2068 GCA_045642005.1 Candidatus Avilachnospira sp. | reverse complement strand
GCTCAGACGGAAGCAATTCTTGTAGACGGATCCAGAGAAGAGACATTCGAAAGTGACGGATCAAAAAGAGAAGTCCCGGTACATTTTTATTATCCGGAAGATGCCGGGGACGGCGAAACATTCCCACTTGTGATTTTTTCTCACGGGGCATTCGGTTACTATCAGAGTAACAGTTCTACTTACATGGAACTGGCATGCCACGGATATGTAGTTGTCAGTCTGGATCACCCTTATCATTCATTTTTCTGCAAGGATACGGATGGCAGGATGATCATCGTGGATCGTGGATTTATGAATGATGTCATGAAAGTAAATGATGACACGATTCTTGAGTCAGAGGTTATTAATTTGTCCGGTGCATGGCTGAAACTTCGTACGGATGATATTTCATTTGTGATTGATTCAATTGAAAATTATAACAAAGATGGAAAGCTGGATGAATCATGGTTTACAAAAGGTAATCAGGACATGATCCTGAAGGCTCTTGATATGGTTGATACTGAAAAAATCGGCCTTATGGGTCATTCTCTTGGAGGAGCAGCTTCCGTAGAACTTGGCCGCACAAGGAATGATATCGATGCGGTTATCGATCTTGACGGAACCATGCTTGGTGAACAGAAAGACGTAGTAGAATGTGAACCTTATGAATTTGAGGGTATCAGGTATCATGAGAAGTACATCTTAGATGAAACGCCTTATCCTGTTCCATTATTTGCTATGGATAGTGTTCTTCACCATGAGTCGAGAATTGGTGCGAAAGCCATTGATATGCCTTATGCAAATAACACCGTTCTGGAGAATGCTGTAGAAGGATATGAAACCTATATTGTAGATACCGCCCATATGAACTTTACAGATCTTCCTTTATTCGCGCCATTTCTAGGAAAGATATTAGGAACAGGCACTATCGATGCGGGAAAATGTGTTGATATCATGAATCAGTTAATCCTTGAATTCTATGATGCAAAGTTAAAAGATATGGGGACATTTAAGGTAAAGGATTGTTATGGAAATTAAAATAAGCAGAATACCGGAAAATGAGGTTATGAAATAAAACCAGGTGCGTTCTACGTTGATGTGAATAAACAGAGTGTTTTTACACGGCAATATATGGTATGATTGACGTGACGGTAGCAGCAGGTGCCGTAAAAATATTATTTATTATAGGAGAGTGCTTTTTGAAAATTAGCAGAACACTGGAGATTGTAGCGTAGCCGGGTGGTTGCGGATATGATCAAACCGAGCCTCCCGCTTGTAAAAGCAGTTGACGTTAACAACATTCAGGAGGAAAGAAAAATAATGAATAAAAATAACATCACCATTCGTTTAGAAAAGAAAGAAGAATATCGTGAAGTAGAAAACCTTGTAAGAGAATCATTCTGGAATGTATATCGTCCGGGATGTCTGGAGCATTATGTACTCAACCAGTTAAGAAAAGATCCGAATTTTGTGGCAGAGCTTGATTTTGTGATGCTCGAAGATGGAAAGCTGATCGGTCAGAATATCTTCATGAGGGCAGTGATTAAAGCTGACGATGGAAGAGACATTCCGATCATGACCATGGGTCCGATCTGCATTGCGCCGGAGCTTAAGAGAAAAGGATACGGCAAGATACTGCTGGATTACTCTCTGGAGAGAGCGGTAGCGATGGGGTGCGGAGCAGTGTGCTTCGAGGGTAACATCGATTTTTATGGCAAGAGTGGATTTACATATGCCAGTGAGTATGGCATTCGTTATCATGGACTGCCGGAGGGAGAAGATGCATCCTTCTTCCTTTGCAAAGCACTCATTCCAGGTTACCTTGGTGGAATTACCGGAGAGTATGCCACACCTGAAGGTTATTTTGTGGATGAAACAGAAGCAGAGGAATTCGACAAGGAATTTCCTTTCAAGGAGAAATTGAAGCTTCCAGGACAGCTCTTCTGAATTACATGTTAAGCCTGAATTATTCATGAGCACTCGTTCTTAACAATCAGATTGAAAATGTACAGTTAAATAACTGTTGTTCTTACAGATCCAGGTGTCCTCCCTGAAAAATGGGCAGACGAATCCTGTAAAAGTGAATCTG
>JAZUHZ010000107.1:0-4163 GCA_045642005.1 Candidatus Avilachnospira sp. | reverse complement strand
TGACAATTGATATAATTGTTCCTGCCATAGTTGTGTACTTCCTTTCTTAAGTATAGCCATACTATAACATAAATACCGGGGTTCTGTCTTTATGGAAAATGAAAAATTAACAGATTCTATTTCGCGGAATACGCGGAATTGCATAACTGGTGTGAAACATCGGAGATGTTTCACGCCAGTTATGGCATGGCATGTGTGAAACAGCTGCGCCGTTTCACGCATGCCATGTAGGGGAAACTTTCACGGATGCCATGCAGGGTAGACGTTTCACGCACGTTCTGTCATATACTCTTTCATATACTTCCCTGTCACGGATGCCGGGCAGGAAATCATTTCCTCCGGAGTGCCGGCGAAAAGAATGCGGCCGCCCTGGTCTCCGCCGCCGGGCCCGAGCTCCACGGTATAGTCCGCCGCCCAGATCACATCCGGGCTGTGGTCAATGATGATCACCGAACTTCCTTCTGAAACCATCCGTCGAAAAAGTGCCACGATGCGTTCCGTATCGGCGAGATGCAGCCCGCAGGCCGGCTCGTCGAGAATGAAAATGCTTCCCTTTTTCGAAAGACAGGTTGCCAGCTTCATCCGCTGCTGTTCGCCGCCGGACATGGTGGAGACAGACTGATTCAGATGAAGGTACGAAAGGCCGGTATCCATGAGGTTTTCGAGCATTCCGGAAATTGCCGTGCCCCGGAACCATTCCGCGGCCTTTTCCACCGTGAGGTCCATGACCTCGGCAATATTCATCCCGTCCACCCGGTAGTCGAGCACTTCTTTTGAGTACCGGAGGCCGTGGCAGGCCTCGCAGACCGTTTCAATGCTGTCCATGAAAGCCATTTCGGACACAATCACGCCTTTGCCGTCGCAGACCGGGCAGCGGCCCTCCCCGTTAAAGGAAAAAAGCGAACTCCGGACACCGCACCGCGCGGCAAAAATCCGCCGGATCTCGTCGGCGATCCCGAGATACGTGGCCGGCGTGCTCCGCGGGGTCGCGCCGATCCCCTTCTGGGAAAGGAAGATGCTCCCCTCCGGTCCGTGCTCGTGGAACACTTCCATGAGCGAGGTCTTGCCCGATCCGGCCACCCCGTGAATCACGCAGAAGACGCCGAGCGGAATGCGCACATCGACATGTTTTAAGTTGTGATAGCAGATATCCGAAAGCGTAAACCACTGCTCCGGCGTCCTTCGGAGCACGGTCCCGGACAGTGCCCGCCGGAGAGCACGTCCCGTCACGGTATCCGACCGGAGGAGTCCCTCATAATCCCCCTCATACATGATCTGTCCGCCGTCTTCTCCGCTTCCGGGGCCGATATCCACCACGTGATCCGCCTCCCGGATCATGGCCTTATTGTGCTCAATAAGGAGCACGGTGTTTCCGTGGTCCCGGAGCTTCTTCACTGCGGAAAGAAGTCTCGTGATATCGTCCGGATGAAGCCCCGCGCTCGGTTCGTCCAGAATGTACACCATATCCGACAGAGACGAGGTCATATATTTTGCAATCTTCAGGCGCTGGATCTCGCCGCCGGACAGTGTGGAGCTCTGCCGGGAAAGGGTCAGATACGAAAGGCCGATGTCGCAGAACGCATCGATCCGCCGACCGAGAAGCTCTTTGATATCCACGGCCACCGGGTCGTCAACGCTCTGGAGCCACTCTCGGAAATCCCGGAGCGAAAGGTCGCAGGCCTCCGAAATATTGAGGCCTGCCAGTTTACAGGAAAGGACCTTTTCCGAAAGGCGCCTTCCTTTGCACTTCGGGCATTGGCCGTGAGTCGTGAGCTCGGCAACGAGATCCGCCTTTAACCGTCCCTCCTCAGAATGGATCACAGAACGGTACATCCGCTTCACCAGGCCCTCGTACTTTGCGGTCTTCGGCCATTCCTTCGGCGGGTTTTTGAGGCGGATCTGGTCGGAATTGAGGAATAATTCCAGCTCCTCCGGCGTGTAGTCCCTGATCTTCTTATCCAGGTCAAAAAGTCCGGAAGCCGCATATCTCCGCCACCGCCACTGCCCGGGCTCGAACGCGTGGTAATGGATACAGCCGGGATCGTTCAGGCTCTTGTCAAAATCCACCAGCTTATGAATGTCAAGCACCGTCACTTCCCCGAGTCCCGCGCATTCCGGGCAGGAGCCTTCCGGATGATTGAAGGAGAACACGTCCGAATACCCCACAAACGGCTTTCCCGCGCGGGAAAAGAGCAGCCGGAGCATCGTATAGACGTCGGTATAAGTGCCCACCGTGGAACGCTGTCCGGGCGCCGGCTTTTTCTGGTCGATCACGATGGCGACGGGGAGATTTTCAATGTTTCCCACATGCGGCCGCCCGTATTTCGGCAGATAATGCTGTGTATAAGCCGGGAAGGTGTCATTCAGCTCTCTCCTCGACTGCGCCGCCACGGTGTCAAACACGAGAGACGATTTTCCCGAACCGGACACGCCGGTAAACACGCAGAGCCGGTCCTTCGGAATCTCAAGGGAAATATGCTTTAAGTTATTCTCATAAGCATCGGTGATTTTTATCTTTTCAAATCTCATGGTCTTTCCATTCTGCGATTTATTTTATGATGTTGGGGTCAAAACAAGTTTTTCCCCCAACTATGATGCGAGTCGCTCCACGCTGCGCGTTCTTGCGCCTCTAAAACTTCTACGCTCCGCTTCGTCTACGTTCCACTTCGGTCCGCGCACAGTCAACGTCCACTGGACGTTGTGCGCCGGCACCTGGCGCTCCCCTATCATACCATCCGGGCTGCCGGTTGTGAAGACTCACTTCACGTTATCCGCCGTCCCGCCGTCCCTATCCGCCATCACCAGGCGAAGCTGACTTGTCATTCCGGGCGGTTCTTCTGTCATTCGACTCCGCCTTTGTCATTCCGGGCATCTCCTTTGTCATTCCGAGCGCAGCGGGGAATCTTTCCCGGGCTGTCAGAATAAGATCCCTCGCTCCCGCTCGGGATGACGGAGGGGGGCCGGAATGACAAAATGACTATTGGCAAAGGGAGACCAGGTAAAAATGTTGTGTTAAGTTTTCTGTTGAGATGAAGGCGGGAAAGTGGTACACTCTGTGTGGATTTTTTATATCAGAAAGGCTTTATATGAAGACTTCCAGAAATTTCGGATTTATCATTGCGATCACCTCCGCCGTTCTCTACGGCCTGATGCCGCTTCTCACAAAGACAATTTACGCTGACGGCGCCAACTCGTTTACGGTGGCTTTCCTCCGTTTCCTCCTTGGCACCGTGATTTTCTATCTCATGCACCGGCTCACCTCGAAGACACCGATCGGCGTCAGCCGGAAAGAACTGCGCGAGCTTCTTGTATGTGCCATCGGGTACGGCTTCACGCCGGTACTTCTCTATACTTCCTATAACTATCTGGCTTCCGGCCTCGCCACCACAATCCACTTCGTGTATCCGGTATTTGTCGTGATCGGAAGCGTTTTATTCCGGATTGAAACGCTGAGCCGTAAAAAAGTGATCTGCTGCCTCCTGTGTATGGCGGGGATCATTGCTTTCTACACCCCCGGCGGGGACATCAGCATCGCCGGCATCCTGATCGCGCTCGCCTCCGGAATCGTCTACGCTTTCTACACCGTCTACCTTGCGGCGTCCGATCTTCTGGAGATGGAGCCGTACAAGCTTTCCTTCTGGAAACACCTGTTAGCGGTAGCCATCGTGGGAATCTGCGCCGCCGTTTTCCGTAAATTCCAGCTCCCTGCGGGAATGAACGGGTGGACCTTTACGTTCCTTCTCGCCATTCTTGCCGCCACGGCCAGCTACCTCTACCAGCAGGCCGCCAAATTTGCCGGAGCGCAGAACACCGCCATGCTTTCGACATTTGAGCCGCTCACCAGTGTAATCGTCGGATATTTTGTCTATGCCGAACCACTCACCGGACGAAACATCCTCGGCATCCTATGCATCCTTACGTCCGTGATCCTTTTGAGTATTCCGGGTCGTGAACAGAAATAAGAATCTTCACAGCAGCGGCCCTGAACATTACCTGTACGCAGGGTCCGTGGAACATATAAACGGTTTCACGGGCCCTGCTTTTTTGCGCCTCCTGAGTGAGCCATCTCACCACATTTCTTCAGATTCCTTATCCTGTGGTGAACTCGTTTTCCGTGATTTTTTGCGGAGGGGGTGTTTTTCACCACACTTAGGCTCTGAAAG
>JAZUHZ010000106.1:0-21132 GCA_045642005.1 Candidatus Avilachnospira sp. | reverse complement strand
TACAGGATTTGACAAAACGGAGAAGATGATTATAATATCTCCATCCGTATTGATTACGGAAAGCGGGAGAGCGATGTTGGTTCCGCCGTGACAGGCTGGCAATTGCCCTTGTTATGGTGCCGAGAGACATGTCAGCTCTTCCGTTTTTTATAAAAGTGGGGCATTATAGTCAAAACTCATGTCATTTATGAACAAATATGGCATACAAATAGCATACATTGGTTATAAATTT
The DNA here is from genome assembly GCA_045642005.1 of Candidatus Avilachnospira sp. Lineage (GTDB taxonomy): Bacteria > Bacillota > Clostridia > Lachnospirales > Lachnospiraceae > Avilachnospira. Next base: position 20,900 of record JAZUHZ010000106.1, on the reverse strand, counting down.
GACATAAGTGGTAATATTGTGGTATAATTGTCCTAACCCATTTGAAAACCTTATCAGTCATGGAAGTACTGAACAGGTCAGACGAAATTAATGTGTATGCAGATACACGGAGGTGGAAGTTTTTGAGCCTGCAGCTGAAGATAACTCACTATTATCATAGCGGATTTTCGGTTGAATGCGGGGATACACTGCTGGTTTTCGACTACTGGAACGGTGAACATCAGGAACTGCAGCCGGACAGGGGAATTACTCCGGAAACCCTGAAGAAATTCAGCAAGGTCTTTGTGATGATCAGCCACGAACATGCGGATCACTTTGATCCGGAGGTTTATGAATGGCGGGAGATCACGGATGTCACCTATATTGTTTCCTATGATATGCCGGTAGGGACCCGCGGAAAACGAATGAGTCCCGGAGAAAAGTTCGTCCTGACGCCGGAAATCACGCTGTATGCTTATGGTTCAACGGACCTGGGAGTTTCCTTCCTTGCGGATATTAACGGATTCAGGATCTTCCACGCGGGTGATCTGAACTTCTGGCACTGGCGTGATGAATCCAACGCGTCGGAGATCGAAGAGGCGGAAGCCGAATTTATACGCGAAGTGGAACCGCTTAAAATGGCAGGTATCGATATTGCCATGTTCCCCGTGGACCCGCGTCAGGGAACCATGTATGAAGCCGGGGCCAATTATTTCATCCTGACTGTGAAACCGAGACTGATGATTCCGATGCATTACTTCCATCGCACGGATATCGCGCAGGAATTTGCCCGTCAGAACCGCAGCCGGGCTACAGAGATTCTGGCTATGCCCGGATTCGCCGACGCGATTTCCGTTACATTGGACGATGAAGGATATACGAACGTACGTTTTGTTCGTGAGAACGGTGTGAACCTGGTGGCGGATGAAACGGCGCAGCAGGAACTGACGGAAGTGGAGGATGACCCGTTGGATATCAATAATCCTTTCGGGGATTCGGACCTGCCGGTCATGTTCAATGATGAATCCGGGGAGCCGGACACCCTTCCCGGTGACGGACAAAATGAGGCTCCGGAAAACGAACAGAAAACAGACGCGGATGAGAGGCTGTAAGCCTTGAAAGAAAAGGATTGTTCCAGTATATCCACAAGTTATCCACAGTTTTCAACAGGTTTGTGAGTTGTTGTGTGGAATCCGGAAAGCATTGAAAAATAAGCATTTGAAGCGTGTAACCATTCAGACGCGTTGAATTGCAAGGCTTCCACACCTGTGGAAAAACCCGCCTGATCTTCTTCAGATCACAGGCGGGTTTTTTCGTGTAACTTCGGGGTGAAAAAATAGTCTTTTGGAGCTATATTTTTGACCGTTCAGAATCGTGTTCGTCTGTCAGGAAACCGGGCCTTCTATATCTGCTTCCGGTACAAGACATTTGCGCGAAATTCCGTATCCATAAATATGGTAAGACCATGTTTTCGTGGACGCGTAAAACACCTGAGCTTCGATCGTGCCGGTATCAACCTTACCGTTGTAATGGAACCTGACCCTGGTCCCTGTCTTGTAGGCGGGTTCTGTGGGAACGGTTCCGCCTCCCGTTACATTTTCAAGCATCTCGTTTGTAAGTTTGTTATCTTCCATGATATTTATCTCCTCTCTCAATGACATCTCATGCAATCCCGAGAAGGTCCTTTTCATGAATTTCACAGACAATATTACCATTCAGATCTGTCATCACATATTTCCAGTAGTGATACTCCGCGAAATACATCGCTTCATATATGATCCCTACTGCCTCTTTCCCATAGGGATTCAGGTATCTCACCTTGTCGCCCGGATCGAATTTGGACGCGGGGGCTTCAAATCCTCCTGCCACGTCATTCAGTACATTCTCATTCATTTCCATATCGATTTACCTCCTGGAGTTTGTTTTGTCCTGCATATAATGATACGCTGCTGAATGATAAAGGGCAAATAATCTTTTTTTTAACAATCCGCCATCTTAATCACAATCACAAATAACAAAAAACCCGCGTTTCGTTTCCGGAACGCGGGGAGAAAGAACCCGGTGATTGATCAGGTATTTTCGCTGATCCATTCGTTCAGCTGAGCTACCAGTTCGTCACAATTGGCTCCATGGACCATACAGGCTTCTTCAATGGATTCGCCGATGGAATGGGGGCAACCCAGACAATGCATACCGAATTCCATGAAGATGCGGGCAGTCTGGGGATAAGCGTTCAGCACTTCTCCCAGGGTCATGGTCTTTTCAACGGTCATGGTCGATCCTCCTGATTATGCCCAGGGATTCTCAGTGGGGTAAGGCAGAGTCTTGGGCTGATTGTAGGCGATGTCTTCGATGCCCAGATACTTGAACACTTCGAAGAGCTGCTTCGCGCAATGATCGAAAGCAACAGCGCCGTGATGCGGATAGCGCTTCTGCACCAGCACATGACGGTAGAAGCGGTCCATATCCTTAATGGCGAAGACGCCGATGCCGCCGAAGGACTGGGTGGCCACGGGCAGGACTTCACCTTCCGCGATGTAGGAGCGGAGCTTGCCTTCGCTGTCGCACTGCAGGCGATAGAAGGTGATGGGGCTTGCGGCGATGTCGCCTTCCAGAGTACCGCGGCTGATGTCGGGCTCGCTGCCGGCGGGTTCAAGCACGCGGTGCTGGATCAGCTGATACTTCACGGCACGGTCGGCGCACATCTTGCAGGAAGGAGTGTTGCCGCAGTGGAAGCCCATGAAGGTTTCATGCAGGGTGTAATCGAACTTGCCCTTGATGTCGGCATCATAGATGTATTCAGGCACGCTGTTGTTGATGTCCAGCAGGGTCACGGCGTCGCCGGTCAGGCAGGCACCGATGTATTCACTGACAGCACCGTAGATATCCACTTCGCAGGCGACCGGGATTCCGCGGGAAGCCAGACGGCTGTTGACATAGCAGGGTTCAAATCCGAACTGGGACGGGAAGGCGGGCCAGCACTTGTCGGCAAAGACGACATACTGACGGGCACCCTTGTGGTTCTCGGCCCAATCCAGCAGAGTCAGTTCAAACTGAGCCATACGGGCATTCAGGTCGGCGTAATACTTGCCTTCGCCCATTTCCTTGGCCATGTCTTCGCAGATCTCGGGGATGCGGGGATCATTGGCATGCTCTTTGTAGCTGACCAGCAGGTCCAGTTCGCTGTTTTCTTCGATTTCGATGCCCAGTTCATACAGTCCCTTGATGGGAGCGTTGCAGGCAAAGAAGTCCTGGGGACGGGGCCCGAAGGTGATGACTTTCAGGCTCTTCAGACCGATGATGGTGCGGGCGATGGGGAAGAATTCGGCGATCTTGTCAGCCAGTTCTTCAGCGGTTCCCACAGGATATTCCGGGATGTAACCCTTCAGGTGACGCATGCCCAGATTGTAGGAGCAGTTCAGCATTCCGCAGTAGGCATCGCCTCTGCCGTTGATGAGGTCGCCGTCGCCTTCCGCTGCCGCCACATACATTACGGGGCCGTCAAATTCACGGGCGATGATGGTCTCAGGGGTTTCCGGACCGAAGATGCCGAGGAAAACCCAGAGCGCATTGCAGCCCGTATTCTTCACATCCTCTACGGCTTTCATTGCGTCTTTCTCATTTTCCACCGTGATCTTGCAGTTATAGAGTCCTTCGCCGAATGCGCTTACAATAGCTTCTCTTCTCTGTGTGGAAAGGGCAATGGGGGAGCAGTCACGTGATACTGCGATAATACCCATTTTTACTACGGGAATGTTTGTCATCATGGATTTTTACCTCATTTAATTAATTCTTTGATATCAATATTTTCTCCGGTAAGACCGGTATACGCACCCTGTTTTGCCTCATCGGATTCTTCATGAGCGATGAGCCATTTGTTCCTTGCCCAGAGGAGACTGTCCTCGAAATTACCGGGCGCAAACTCCGGAAGGCCGGTATTGGTTCCCTTCGGGAGCACGATGGCAACCCGGAACCCTTCCTTCGGGTTTGCCTGACACGGCGCATAATGAAGCGTTGTGGCATAGACTTCCACACACACCTCTGCCGGCGCCTTGAAAGCTTTCACCTTTGCCGTATCGAGTTTCCCTTTGATGAGATCCTCTTCCTTCGCAAGAAGGAGAATGAACTCTCCGGTTCCGATATTCAGCTCACTGTCTTTATGATACTCGAGACAGTTGAGTTTTGTATTGTGTCCCCAGCACATGCCGGTCTGCACCGGCATACCGCCGTAGGCTCTTTTACTGAAATCATCGACGATCTTACAGGCTTCCAGCTCCGGGATGCTTGCCTCATACGAAACGCCCTGCTCAGGATACGCGATTTTTTCCATGGCATCAAGAAGCTGCGCCGTGTCATACTGTCCGAGAACTTTTCCGTAGGCGGCAAATTCCGGATCATAAACGGAATAGATCTTCATTTTTCTTCCTCCTTGTCTTTCCCCGCATCTTCGCTTCCGCGCCCGTCCTTCTGTTCCCTCCATCCGGAAAGAAAGATCCGGGCGCCGTAAACTGTTACGAGGATTCCTGCAATGATCATCAGTGCCATAAAGATGATGGTAAGGGTCATCGGCATTTTTGAGATTCCTGCTTTTGTGTCCCGGAGCATTCCCACTCCCAGATAGCAGAGATAAATGCCGACAACGGCAATGATGGTTCCTCTGGTCGCGTTATCTTTCATCTTACTTGAGCTCCGCAAAAAGTTCTTTCACGGACGGGTAGATCTTCCGGAAGGCCTGATACCGTTCCTCATAAAGAGCAACGAGGTTTTCCTCGGGCTTCACCGTGCCGGATACCTTTACGAACTTCTCTGCGATAGTCTTTACATCGGGGTATTCCCCGCAGGCCACCATCGCCAGCATGGCACCGCCGTAACCAGGTCCCTCTTCCGCCTCAATGGACTCAATCTCCAGGTTGCAGATATTGGCGAAGATCTTTTTCCAGAGCATGCTCTTTGCTCCGCCGCCGCAGATGCGGCTCTTTTTGATGTCAATGCCCATGCTCCGCGCCACTTCCAGCGAATCACGGATTCCGAACGCTACGCCTTCCAGCACTGCCTGCGTCATGTCCGCGCGGCTATTGTCCATGGTCATGCCGATAAAGGTGCCCCGGGCATTCGTATCGTTAATGGGGGAACGCTCTCCCATGAGATAGGGAAGGAAGAACACATGGTTCTTTCCCAGTTTTTCGTCGGTGATCTCTTTCTGAAGGGAGGCAAAATCTCCGTTTCCGAGGATTTCCTCCGCCCACCATTTATTACAGCTCGCCGCGGAAAGCATGCAGCCCATCAGATGCCAGGTACCATCCGCGTGATCGAAGTAATGCACGGCATTGTTCTTGTTTTCGGAATATTTTCCGGAAGCGATGAAGATGGTGCCGGAAGTTCCCACGGAAATATTGCAGGCGCCGTCGCCTACCGTTCCGGTACCGACTGCCGCCGCCGCATTATCGCCGGCGCCGGCCGCCACTGTCACATTCTCCGGAAGGCCGAGTTCTGCGGCGATTTCCGGAAGAAGGGTACCCACCTTTTCATAGCTTTCGAAGATCTTCGGCATCTGAGCTTCTGAAACCCCGCAGATTTCGAGCATTTCCTTTGACCAGCAGCGGTTCTTTACATCGAACAGAAGCATACCGGAGGCATCGGAGGTATCCGTGCAGTGTACACCGGTCAGGCAGTAGTTGATATAGTCTTTCGGGAGCATGATCTTCTGGATCTTCCGGAAGTTTTCCGGCTCATTCTTCTTTACCCAGAAAAGTTTCGGTGCCGTAAAACCGGCAAAGGCGATATTCGCGGTATACTCTGCCAGTTTCTCTGTGCCGATCACGTTATTTAAGTAATCCACTTCCTCGAAGGTTCTTCCGTCGTTCCACAGAATGGCAGGGCGGATCACTTCATCCTTTTCATCAAGGATCACGAGGCCGTGCATCTGGCCGCCGGCACCGATGCCGGCCACCTTTTGTGCTTCAAAGCCGCGAAGAAGTTCCCGGATGCCCTCTTTCGTTTCCCGGAGCCAGTCGGCGGGATCCTGTTCGGACCAGCCGGGATTCGGGAAAGAAAGCGGATATTCTCTTGATACCACATTCAGGATGCCGCCGTTTTCGTCCATCAGAAGGAGTTTTACGGCAGAAGTTCCCAGATCGATTCCTATATAGTACATAAATGCCCTTTCTAAAACCGCCGCATCCGAAGACGCGGCGATCTTGTGAACGGAAAAATTACTTGTTGTTCTTCTTTGTCATTACATCAAAGATAACGGCTGCCAGAAGCACAAGGCCCTTTACCACCTTCTGATAGTTCTGGTCCACACCGATAATGGACATTCCGATGTTGATAACACCCATGAGAAGCGCTCCGACGATAACGCCGGGAACGGTTCCCACGCCGCCGTATGCGGAAGCGCCGCCGATGAAGCAGGAGCCGATGGCATCCATCTCATAGTTCTGTCCGTAGGTGGGCTGTGCCGAGGTAAGACGGGCAATGGTCAGGATTCCGGCAAGTCCGGCCAGAAGACCCATATTGGCATAGGCAAAGAAATAAACGAACTTGGTGTTGATACCGGAAAGCTTGGTTGCGGTCTCATTGCCGCCGACTGCATAGAGGTGACGGCCAATGGTGGTCTTTGAGGTGATATAGCCGTAAACCAGAACTACGAGTACCACCCAGATCAGTGCCATCGGGATTCCCTTGTAGTTCGCCAGCTTCCAGGCAAAGAACAGGATCACTGCAGAGATGACCACGCACTTGATAACGGTAGAGGTAAGCGGATCAATAGTATACCCTTTTTTCTTCCTCTGCTGTCTCTTATTGATCGTAAGAAGAAGATAAACCGCCACAGCTGCCACACCGACCACGATGCAGAGCACATTGATGTTTGATCCTCTGCCGATAAAATCGGGGACATAGCACTCGGAACCGCCGCCGAAGAACTTGACAAACGCCTCATTCTTGACGGAAACCGTCATGCCGTCGAGAACCACATTGGAAAGTCCGCGGAATACGAGCATTCCTGAAAGGGTGGTGATGAAAGGCGGTACATGCACATAGGCGATCCAGAAGGCCTGCCATGCGCCGACAGCAAGACCGATGGCAAGCATGAGAATGACAGCCAGCCACATGTTGGCGCCGTTCTGCATCAGAAGGGCGCCGACAGCACCGGAGAAGCAGACAACGGAACCTACAGAAAGGTCGATGTTACCACCTGTCAGGATGCACAGAAGCATACCGGTTGCCAGGACGAACACGTAGGCATTCTGGGAAATGATATTGGTGATATTCTGCGGGAGAAGCAGCTTGCCGCCGCTTCGCCAGGTGAAGAATGCAACAACCAGAATCAGGATGATAATCATCGTGTATTTCTGGACTAAATTTAAGGCCTTCGCTTTACTCATTTCTGTGTACCCCTTTATTTGTTGTCTGATTTAAGGATGGCCGCCATGATCTTTTCCTGTGTTGCATCCGCGGCTTCAAACTCGGCAACCATTTTTCCTTCATTCATTACATAGATCCTGTCGCACATTCCGAGAATTTCCGGAAGTTCCGAGGAGATCATGATCACGGACTTGCCCTCGGCCACGAGATCGTTCATGATACAGTAGATCTCGTACTTGGCTCCGACGTCAATACCTCTTGTCGGCTCGTCGAGGATCAGGATATCCGGATCCGCAAACATCCATTTGGCGAGAAGAACCTTCTGCTGGTTTCCGCCGGAAAGATTGCCGACATTCTGCTCCACGCTCGGGCACTTGGTCCGGAGTTTCTCACGGTAGTCTTCTGCGACCATATACTCTTTATCGGTGTCGATCACGCCGTTTGTGGAAACGGCTTTCAGATTTGCCAGGGTAGTGTTCACACGGATCGGATTGGTAAGGATCAGACCGTTTCCTTTTCTGTCCTCGGTAACATAGGCCAGCTTATGTTCAATGGCTTCTCTGGGGGAGTTCATAGTGACTTCCTGACCGTAGATCTTTACCGTTCCGGAAATATCCGAGCCGTAGCTCTTTCCGAAAATGGACATGGCAAGTTCGGTTCTGCCGGCACCCTGAAGGCCCGAGAATCCGACGATCTCTCCTTTCTTTACATGGAAGGAAACCTTATCGTCTACAATCTTTTCAGTATATATCGGATGATGGACGGTCCAGTCTGTAACCTCCATGGCGAGTTCGTCGCTCGCGGTCCGCTCCCTTTTCGGAAACCGGTCGGAAAGATCACGTCCTACCATTCCCTTAATGATCCGGTCCTCGTCCACAGTCGCCTTATCATTGGCGATGGTCTCGATGGTCTGTCCGTCACGGAGGATCGTGATGTTGTCCGAAACGTAGGAAACCTCGTTGATCTTATGGGTAATAATGATGGAGGTAAGACCGTGCTTCTTGAAATCAAGCAAAAGATCCAGAAGCGCCTTGGAATCCTGCTCGTTTAAGGATGACGTGGGCTCGTCAAGAATGAGAAGCTTTGCATGTTTAGCCAGCGCCTTGGCAATCTCAACAAGCTGCTGTTTACCGGTTCCTATATCTTTAACCAGCGTCTTGGAAGACTCTGAAAGACCTACCATTTTCAAATATCTGTCTGCTTCGGAATAGGTCTGATCCCAGTCGATGCTGAACTTCGAACCTCTTTCGTTGCCGAGGAACATGTTCTCGCCGATGGAAAGCTCGGGGATCAGAGCAAGTTCCTGATGGATGATAACAATGCCTTTCTCCTCACTGTCCTTAAGTTTGGAGAAATAGCAGGGCTCATCATTATAAATAATGTCTCCGGTATAGCTTCCGTAGGGATAGGTTCCGGAGAGGACATTCATAAGGGTGGATTTTCCGGCGCCGTTTTCGCCGACCAGAGCGTGGATCTCGCCGCGCTCCACTTCAAAGTTGACATCGTCCAGCGCTTTTACACCCGGGAATTCTTTTGTGATGTGTTTCATCACAAGGATATTGTCAGCCAAAATCAAATCCTCCTTCTGGAGATTTAGAAAGAGGAACGGGGGAATCCCCGCCCCTCTTATTAGAGAATTCTTGTTATGATCCGATTATTTACCGATCTGCTCCATGGTGTAGTAACCGGAGTCGATCAGAAGTTCCTTATAGTTCTCTGCGGTGCAGGCTACAGGATCGCAAAGGAAGCTGGGGATAATGCCGGTTCCGTTGTCATAGGTCTTGGTATCGTTGATCGGAGGCTCTGAACCCTTCATGAGGGCGTCAACCATCTCAACAACCTTGGAAGCAAGAGAACGGGTATCCTTGAATACGGACATAGCCTGCTTGCCTTCTACCAGGTTGGGCATGATCGCGATATCGCAGTCCTGACCGGTGATGATCGGATATACATCTCCTGCATAGGAGGATGCAAGTGCGTTCTCAACGCCGCATGCGGTGGAGTCGTTGGAAGCAAGAACTGCATCCAGCGGAGTTCCGTCTGCATAGTAGGATGAAAGGATGTTCTCGAAACGTGACTGTGCAGCATCGGTAGCCCAGTTTGCTGTAGCTACGGTAGCCTTCTCAACCTGACCTGAGGGGCATACGAGAGTGCCGTTGTCAAGATAGGGCTGAAGAACGCTCATAGCACCGTCGAAGAAGAAGTTAATGTTGTTGTCGCCGGGGTCACCGGTGATAAACTCGATGTTGAAAGTCTTGCCGTTTGCATTGTCAAGGCCGAGAGCGTCAACGATGAACTGACCCTGGAATGTACCAACTTTCCAGTTATCGAATGTTGCATAGTAGGAAACTGCGTCGGAATCCATGATCAGACGGTCATAAGCGATTACGGGGATTCCCGCTTCCTTAGCCTGTGCAAGAACGGTTCCGAGTGAGCTTCCGTCGATTGCTGCGATCACGAGGGCCTTGCAGCCGTTTGCGATCATGTTCTCAATCTGTGATACCTGTGTGGGGATATCATTTGCGCCATACTGAAGGTCAACCTGATATCCTGCTGCTTCGAGCTGTGACTTCATGTTGTCGCCGTCCTGGTTCCAACGCTGAAGATCCTTAGTGGGCATGGAAACGCCTACAAGTCCGCCTGCTGCGGGTGCCTGAGCTTCTGTTGCTGCGGGTGCTGCTTCTGTTGCTGCCGGTTCAGCTGTTGCGCAGGCGCAAAGTGAACAGAGCATGCAAAGAGCGAGAACGAATGATAAAACTTTTTTCATTTTTCCTCTCCTGTTCTGGGGTTACCCCATAAAATTTTTTTCCACAGCGGATGGATCCGCCATGAGTGTTCAGAAATATATCAAGAATATTTCTAAATTTATTTTATAAATGTTCTTTATATAAGTCAACCCTTTTTTTAAGGAAAAAACAGAATCGTGAATTGTACTAGAAAATATACGAAATTTTTGAGCAAACTGCACATGGATTGTTTTCTGCAGATACGTTATATTAAATGTGTTTGCTTTTTTTTATAAAAATGGTTTTTAAAAAAATCGTTATCCGTATTTTAAGTATCCGTATCCCCAGGGCGGTCAGAGGAATATTCTATGGAAGAACTGAACACCAACATTACCGAAAGAAGACGTCAGACCCGCAGCGCGATCTTCAGCCTGCTTTATGAATCTCCAGAGCCCTGCACCAAACAGAGCATTGCCAAGAAACTGAACCTGAGCCTTCCCACGGTCTATCAGAATATCGACGAGCTCATAGAGGCGGGATACATTGAATGCTGCGGGTTCCAGCCGTCCCAGGCCGGAAGGCCTGCCATGGGGCTTCGGGTGGTGAACGGCATCCGGTACGCCATCGGAGTGAGCATCACCCAGCAGAAGATCCGTTTTGCGCTTACAGATCTTTCCAAAGAGGAGCTTGCCTATAAATCTGTTCCGCACGGAATCGATGTGCGTCTGCCGGAATTCACCTCCTTTGTGGTGAAGGAACTGGAACTTTTTATTGATGAGAACGGTCTGGACCGGGACCGGATTCTCGGCGTCGGGATCACCCTGGCCGGTATCATCAAGCCAAACAGCAATAAAGTGCTTTACGCTCCTACACTTCGTCTGATCGATTTCTCTCTGGACGCGGTCACCAAAGCCATTCCCTATCCGGTATATATTGAAAACGACGCCTCCAGCGGCGGCTTTGCCGAATGGTTTAATAAGAGTGAGGATTCCAACATTGCCTACCTTTCCCTGGAGGAAGGGGTCGGCGGCGCGCTGTTTATCAACGGGGAGCCCTATTTCGGAAAGAACAACCGCAGCGGTGAGTTCGGACATATGTGTGTGGAGATCGGCGGCCGGCGCTGCAAATGCGGCAAGCTCGGATGTCTGGAAGCCTATTGCTCTTCTCTCCGGATCCAATCCGATTTCGGTACGGATTACGAGGAATTCTTCGCAAGGCTCGATGCCGGAGATGAAAAAGCCCTCCGCATCTGGGAGGACTATAAAAGCCATCTGGCCACCGGCATCGTCAACATCCGCATGGCGATGGACTGTGAGATCGTTCTCGGAGGATTCCTGGCGGAATACTTAAAGCCCCGCCTTCCGGAGATCACAGAACTCCTTCGCGAACGCGACTCCTTTGATCATGAGTGCAGCTACTTAAAGATCAGCCACCTGCCGAAATACGGCTCCATTCTGGGCGTGGCGCTGAGCTTCATCCGCGAATTTGTCAACAGCATTTAAAAAGATACAGAAAAGAAGTACCGGAGGCTGCCGTCAGCCTCCGGTACTTCTTTTCTGTATCCCGGGATTTCTGTCTTCTGATCAGTCCGTGCGTTTCTCTTTTTTTATATCCCGGTAAAGCATCACAAGGAACAGAAGAAGCCCCACATAGCCGCTGAACGGATAGATGGTATTGACGAGAACCTTGAAATCGGTAAGACCGATCGTAAATCCTATGATGGTAAAGAGCACGGCGAGAATCGCGGACTTCTTTGTCTTATCCGGTGCAAAGTGCCGGACCGTTCCCCATAGCATCGGCACCGTCGTGGTATAGATCCCGCAGCAGATGATGACGGAGAAAATATTGCCGAACCAGGGACTCACCTCTCCTGCCAGGATCAGCGTGGGGACCTGGGCTTCGCTGATTTTTTCAATATTGGCAAGAAGTCCGAAATTCATCACTAAGATTGCCGCGCCGAAGATCACGCCGCCGGCAATTCCGCCGCATACTGCCTCTTTTTTCGAAGCCGCGGTCCGTCCGAGACTGCACGTCAGGAAAATGACCACAATGGCGTTAAATGCCGGATATAGCAGTGCGGACCAGAGCCACCCGCCTTCCGTCCTGGTGATGGATGCCGTTTCCACAAAGGCATCCGCTGCAGAAAGTCCCGCAGGACTTGTCAGGGCACTTCTCGCGCCGACAAAAAGGGCAAACGCCACAATCACCGGACCGAGCATTCCGAGGATATCGGCGAACCGGCTGAGCCCGAGAAGCACGGTAAGAAGGGCCAGAACCGCCATAAGTACTCTTCCGGCCATGGGGTCAAGACCGAAATATTCATTGAGCGTGGCGCCGGTTCCGGCTACCATGATGCTGTATACCCCGAACAGAAAGATCTGGAACAGAAGTTCCACATATTTTCCCGCCTTTTTCCCGACATAAAACTCCATCACTTCCGTAGGCGTCTCCAGACGGTGTTCATACCCGTGCTTCATAAATAAGGCGCCGCACCAGGAGAAAAGCACTGTCGTTACCAGCGTTCCGAGGATGCTTTTTGTTCCGTAGGCGGAAAAAAACTGCAGGATCTCCTGTCCTGTGGCAAATCCCGAACCGATCGCGCACGCGGCAAAAGCTCCTGCATATTTGATAATGTGACCAATGCTGATTTTTTCAGAAGTTTTCATACTGCCACCTCCAACGTGAGTATAGGGCAGGCGGAAAACAAAGTAAAACCGGCATTTCTTTATTTTTTCAAAGAGTTTCTTTTCATAATCCAGTCGATGGAAAAATCCATAAAAGCGGCTGCCGCCTTGGAACAGGTCTCCCGGCTTTTCGTCCCGATGCTCACCGTCCGCTGTTCCGGCGTTTCAAAATCGATGCACTTCACATCATAGGGGATATCCTTCAGGAGAAGCTCCGGGAAAATACAGAATCCGAGCCCTTTTTCCGCCATCGCCACCGCCGCATAGTCATTATCAATGTGATATCTTGTCCCGGGTTTCACCCCGTGTCTCTTGAAAATATCCCGAATTCCCGTATCGTCTCCGTATTCCATCTCAATGTACGGATACTCCGAAAGAAGTTCCACGGGAACAGAATCCCGCCCACTGAGCGGATGGTCCTTTGATACAACGATTTTTAAGGATTCCTTCATGAGGATGGTGACATCAAGCGGAGCCGTGACCTCTTTCAGAAAGAATCCGCAGTCCACTGTCTCTGCAAGGACCATTTCCTCTGCTTTTTTCGGGTTCTCTTCAGAAATAAACTCCACACCGATCCCGGGATACGATTTATGGAATTCCTGAAGGATTCCCGGGATCCAATGCACAAACACACTGTCAAACACCAGAACTTTTACATGCCCGGTTTCGAGTTTACTGATCTCTGTGATTTTTTCCGAAAGGATCCGCCGGCTGTTGGAAAGCTGCTGAAAAAAAGGAAGAAGTTCCGTTCCTTCCGCGGTCAGCCGCACACCGCCGTACTCCCGGATAAAGAGCCGGAATCCGAGACTCTCCTCCATCGTTGTGATAATGTAGGCAATTCCGGCCTGGGTGTACCCGAGAAGTTCCCCTGTTTTCTTAAAGCTCCCCGTCTCGGTCACAGAGAGAAACACCTCCGGGTTCAGTTTCTCACAGAGGATCCCGGCTTCTTTCGCGTCCATTGCTGTCTCCGATCAAATAAACTCATCCAGAAAATACCCTCTGGAGTTGGCAGGGTTTCCTTCGCTGTCTTTCAGGGTGATCCGGATGTAAATGTCCTCAGGATCAACACTGAAAACAGCCTCATTCACGGTTTCTCCCTTCCCGGCGCGGACTGTCTCCGCTCTTCTTCCGGCGGTGGAAAGAGAAATACTCTTTACATCCGTCGTTTTCACAATGATCTTTCCATCCTCATAGGAAAGCTCCCGGAACTCGGGGCCGCAGGACGCGTACAGGTCTCCCTGTTCCATGGCTGCGATGATGTTGTCATAGGTAAGGCTCTCGGCATAAAGGAAAGTGAATCCCCGGAAGGAGTCATTCTTCGGGTCACCGAGCGGAAAACTGTCATGACAGTCATCCGTAGCCACGCACGAAAGTCGCTGCCCGCTGCGGAGCATCCGGTCATAGACCGCCGGATTATACTCATCGAGCCCCCCGGTAAAGCAGTCGGAGTTAAAGATCTCCATCGCATAGAAACCCTTCATCTTCGTGTACTGCTCGTCCGTCTCCAGAGACCAGGTCGGATGGTTGTAGGAAACAAGCATCCCGTTCTCATTCGCGGTCTTTACGATCTCGTTGATCAGATCCACACTGTACACTTTCTGCACATCGTTCCGCCCGATATACTTCATCTCCGGAATCCTTTCCGGCACCTTGCAGAGACGCCTGAGATCATAGGCATCCGGATTAAAGAAGACATGTTTCGGGTCATGCGGGTCTTTGGAATAAAGACACATGTGACAGCACTTTTCTGTCTTTGCTCTCGGAATCCCCGGGTGGTCTACGATCTGCAGTTCATACGATGTCAGGGTGAGGAAATCCTCTGTATTCAGATCACTGTGGTCGAGCATGAACTCATGGTCTGTAATGGCGAGCACGCTGTAACCGTGCTCGCGGTAGGCTTTTGCCAGTTCCTCCGGCGTGAGATTGCCGTCAGAGAGGGTGGAATGTGCGTGAAGGTTTGCCTTATAGGCATTCTTCTGTGTGGGGAGCAGGTATTTCTTCATTTAGTCCTCTTTATTTTCAAATATTTCCCTGATTTTCGCTGCTATGGCTTCTCCAAGACGGTGATGGCTTTCCTCTGTCAGATGGCAGCCGTCGATCTCCGAAACCTCGCAGAACGGGCGGGCATCGAGATAATATGTATCGTACTGCTCCGCAACTTCACGGCAGACCTCCGAAAGACGCACGCTGTCCTCATACTTGTGGTAAATCGTCGAATTTCTGTCCTCTTCAAAAGCCGGATTATAGGTCGGCGGCCCGATCAGGAGGATCTTCGGTCCCTCCGGGAAGATCGGCTGGAAGGTCCGGTACAGGTGATTGGATTCTTTCACCTGCCGGACCACCTCTTCAATCCCGAGCCTTACCAAAGGAAGGCTCATCATGGAAAGGTCATTGGTTCCGAGCATGATCACACAGAGGTCAAGGGGCGCCTGCGCCTGCAGAGAGTACGGAAGTCCCTTCAATCCGTTTCTTCCCTGTGCCCACTCCTGGTCATAGACCGTAGTCCGGCCGTTTAAGCCGTCTTCGAGGATCTTGTAGTCTAGCCCGAGCTTCTCCTGGCAGACGCCGGTCCACCGGACATCATCGGGGAAACGGTTGCCGCTTCCGGCAATAAAGCCCCAGGTATTGGAATCGCCATAACATAAAACTCGCTTTTTCATAGCTTTCTTCTTTCTTACGTTCTCATTTCTTCTTACAGAAGGATCTCCGGGAGTGTCCGCTTCGGAACATGGAAAAGGTTCTCCTCATCCCGGTAGTACGCGGTGGACTCTCCCGCCGGCTCGATCACGGATTCCTCTCCGGGAACTCCGAGGGCCACCACAAGATCCAGGTTATACCGTTCTTTGTCAAGACCGAAATGCATTAAAAGTTCCTCGCGATCAATATTGGCGAGCATGCAGCCGGCGAGGCCTTCTTCCACGGCTCCCATGATCATCGTATGCGCCATGATGCCGCTGTCATATGGAGCCTTCTCGCTGACAGAGCGGTCTGCCGCGATCAGGATATAAGCCGACGGCTTCTCCTCTTCTGTCGGTCCGCCCCAGTCCTTAAGAAGGGCTGCCCAGCGGATATGTTCTGAAATAAAAGCGCAGTCTTCTTTTTCGTTCACACACAGGAATCTGAGAGGCTGCTTATTGCCGCCCGAAGGACAGAGCCTTGTCAGTTCCACAAGGCGGTATAACATCTCCGTACTGATTTCTTTGTCATGCTGAAACTTCCGGATACTCCGTGTTTTCCTGAGAAGTTCCTTTAACGTCCATTCTTTTTCCATCGTGACTCCTTTCTTCGTACATTATACACCTTTCAGCTATAAAAAGTAGTATCAATCTTTCCTACTCAACGCGGGTCCAGATCTGCATATCGGTGATTCCCCGGTTGGCAAACGTAAAGTACGGGATCATCGTGATTTCGCAGGGCTCTTTTCTTTTGGGTCCGACAGAATACAGTTCCTCTGCTGCCGCAGTTCGGTCGCCCCATAGTCTCAGTACGGGAGCCGGAGCCCAGTCTTCCTTCACGACCTGTCCTTCCTTCCCCGTATCCAGACCGATATTCCAGAGCTCTTCTCCGTTATCCAGGGCTTCCATACAGTATACCACCGGTCCCCGCTGTACGGCGCATTTCCCGGCGAAATCCCGTACATGGGGATTTCCGGAAAGAAAGTGCACCTTCATGGGAAGATCAAGAATGATCTCATCCTTTCCGGAAAGTTCAAAACGGGCATACCCGTTTTCCGTCTCTCCGTCATATTCCGTACACCAGGACGGAATCCGGACGTAAAGCACCGCCGGCTCCCCTTCATAGAGAAACCTGATCTTCTCGTCTTCCGGGTACCGGGTCATCTGGCGAAGACTGGCCTTCTTTCCTCCGACGGTAAGTTCTGCCTCGGATTCCATAAACTGGTGGCACCAGATCGCCCTGTCCTCTGTCTGATACAGGAATCTGCTCACCGAGGCAATGGTTCTTGCAATATTCGGCGGGCAGCAGGAAGTGGAAAACACCTTTGCCCGCGCGAGTCTCCGCTCATGGAGAAGCCCTCTCTGATGGGTCTCATAGGCGGTCTTTCCGTTCATATCTAATAACGTATGATCGTAGTCGCTCCGGTCAATTTCCAGCGCGTTCTCATAGAAGAAGCTGTCCCCGGAGAGAGAAAGACCGGAGAGTATTCCGTTATAAAGAACTCTCTCGATGACATCCGCATAGTTCCGGTCCGGTCCAAGCCCCTGCATCTTCTCTGCAAACAACGTAAGCGCAATTGCCGCGCAGGTTTCGTTATAGGAGTTCCGGTTCGGGAGGATGTAGTCATAGTCATAGGCCTCGCCAGTCATACAGGCCCCCACGCCGCCGGTCACCGCCATCTTCTTTTCCGTGATATTGGAAAAAAGATTCCGGCACACCGTTTTCAGTTCTTCATCTTCAGTAAGCTGTGCCAGATGGGCAGCTGCCGTATAGAGATAATTCGCCCGGACCGCATGCCCGGAAGCGGCTTTCATCTTGCGTACCGGCTCATCGGACTGCAGCATGCCGGGCAGGTATTCTTTACTGAACCGCTCCTCCGGATGCTTTCCGCGTTCCTCGATAAAATATTTGGAAAGACGGAGGTATTTTTCCTCTCCGGTATATTCATAAAGTTTTAGAAGAGCAAGCTCGATCTCCTCATGGCCGGGCGTAAAGAACGGGGCCGATTTTTCCTCGTAAAACACCCGGTAGATCAGATCCGCATACCGGATCATGCACTGAAGGAAAGTCTCCTTTCCTGTTGCTTTGGCATAAGCAATGGCAGCTTCCATCAGATGACCTGCGCAGTAAAGCTCATGGTTCTCCCGGACCGTAAACCGGTTTTCCGGTTCACAGGTGATATAGTAGGAGTTATAGTACCCGTCTTCCATCTGATTCTTTTCGATTTCGGAAACGGCACTGTCAATGAGATTCTCCAGTTCCTCTGACCGTTTGAGGGTAATCAGATACGCCGCTGCTTCGATCCATTTGGCCACATCAGAATCCCAGTAGATATGCGGCTTTCCCGGCTCTCCTTCCTTCCAGGAACAGGAAAGCGCCTGAAAACGTCCGGTCTCATTGAAACGGTCATAAATACTTTTTATGGTCACTTCCCGGACAAGCTCCTGGTAATGCCGCCAGAAACCTCCTGTGATCCTGACCGATGAAAAATCCACAGACTGCATAAAACCCGCCTCCTGTCATTGTCTTCATTCCGTGATTTTTTGAATCAGGTCTTTCATCAGTGCATCGCGATGGATGCTGTATATATACCGCATGAACCCCTCATCGGGAGTCAGGGTATAGTGATGATCATAACCTGGCATATGAATCTGTTCCAGACGGCTCTTCATGAAGCAATCTCCGTCATTCAGGAGCCATGCGACAGCCGTAACATCCCAGATGACCTTGCTCCAGGGAGTCCCTGCGGCTTTATGGTCCATCATCTCGATCACGTTCTGCGACAGATAGTCCGACAGACTGTTTTTCCCGGAAAACCAGTACAGAAGTTCCGGTTTCGAAGTGTGAAACTCGCTCACAACGCCCATACAGGGTAACTGCACCAGCGGCACCCCGCATCCGAAAACAACTCTTGCCGCTGCCACATCCTGCTTCATGTTGAATTCACAGGTATCCCGGTAATGGAGTGCATGACCTCCAAGCCATACCACCACCATATTTTCCGTGATGGAAGGATCGAGAAGAATCGCCGAAGCCACGTTCGTGATGGCGCCGATGGCCACGACATAGAGCGGATGCTCCGGGCTGTACCTCTTTGCCCGTTCCGAAAGGTCTCTGGCTGCCGGAGAATCAACCGGTGTGGATTCATCCGGAAGAAAGGAACCGCTCCCCCGGAAAGCCGGAACCGTCTCTTCACAGAGACCGATGATCTTTTTGAGTTCCTGAAAACTTGCTTCCATCCCCTCTTTCGGAGAGGTCACTTTGTAATTCAGAAAGGGGGCCGCATACATCGCCTGTACGCGGATCTTTTCCTTTGACCGGAGCATGTAGGCTACGGCAAACTGATCATCGATCTCATTAAAAGTATCGGTATCCAGTACTGCATCCACGATGCCTTCCGGGACACGAAGGTTTATGATCTTCTGCGCTATGTCCATCCTCTTCCTCCTGTTTATTTATCTGACAGCCTCCGGATCACCACATAGGTGATCAGGTTGCAGATGACAAAGAACACCCCGTTCAGGATCATCGTTTCCAGGATTCCGAACCGGTCAATCATCGGGATCGTTACAAGACCGGATACCGCAAGTCCGAGGAGGTACAGGGATACCCGCCAGGCGGAAAACTGCGACACGATCTCATAATCAATGATCGGAACCAGTGCGATCGGGGAAACAGATTCCAGAATCGTCTTAAAAATGAACGCGACCGCATAGATGATCAGGAATCCTGTCCTTCCGAATCCCGCGAAGGAAAGCGGCATCAGAAACAGAAGCATGCTGCCGGCAAACAAAAGAAGTTCCTTATCCTTATGGAGCTTTGCAAACCGCCGGTAGAAAAGAAACGTGGCAAAGATGGCAACATTTCCGATCGTCACCATATCTGTGGCGGTTTTTGAGTCAAGCATCCCGAGATGATACCCGATCGTAGGGAAAAGCCCGAAGGTTCCGGTCGCAAATCCCCGCATCAGATTCGGCACGATCAAAAGATAAAAGGGCTTATACCGGAGAAGATTGATCTTCCGGTCCGCGTTTTTCGTCATGGATGCATTGATATCCAGCTCCCGGAACCTAAGAACGAGCCGGGAACAGACAAGGATCAGAACAACAGCCAGGATCAGAAAGAAAAGCATCGTCCCGTTATAGTCCCGCCCGTCAATCGCCTTCGCAACGATTGCCGAAGCCGTAAGCGAGGTGATCCCGACAATGATTCCCTGCACGGCCGAGATGGAGCCGTACTGCTGCATATCCATGATCTTATACGGGAGCTTGTATTCCGTAAAACTGACAAGACCGATTCCCATATAGGTGATGACACCTCCGATGAGAACAAGGAGATATTTTGTCTGAACGCCTGTCCCTTTCGCCACACAGCAGAAGATCATGGCAAAAAGCATCGGAAGGAGCAGAAGGTGGAACCGGCTGTTCAGCCGGAACAGATCCTTTCTTCTCTCAAACATGGGCGAAAAAACGACCATGGAACTAATCTCCGCCACCTGCATGACGGAGACAAACACGGATACCCGCTGCGCATCGATCCCGTTTTCGAGCAGGAAGATCTGAACAATGCCTCCAATCAGAAAAAGAGAGGCAATGTTATATAATGCGGCTTTACTGTAATTGATGATCAGGTTTTTCTTCATAAAACGTTCCGGAGAATTTCTGGATTTCTGCTCTTATCATAGCACAGGGGGAGTCAGATGTCACTGTGACATACTCCCACCACTTAATGCTTCGCATTTGAAGTGGGGGCTTCTCACTCGATGGCGCTCATGCGCCAAGCATAAATGAGCTATCCCCGTGTGCCCCACGGTTCAGAATGCTTTTACATGGCCAGCATCCTCAGGCCTTCATTTCTGATATTTACTGCGGCATTCACATCCCTGTCATGATGCGTTCCGCAGCATGGGCAGGTCCACTCCCTGTCTTTTAGTGTCAGATCCGCTTTCTTTTCCCCGCACACCGAACAGATCTTGGAAGAAGCATACCACTTGTCTATCGTGATGAGCTTCTTTTTCTTTCTCTCTGTTTTATATGCCAGGAAAGCTCTGAACTGCCCGAACCCGTTGTCATTTGTTGCTTTTGCAAGGTGCGGTCCCTGTGCCATCTCTTTATAATCGATATCCTCCACGCAGATGACATCATACATATCGGCAAGCTTCTTGCTCTCCTTATGCTGCCAGTCCCTCCTCTGGTTCCTCATCTTTTCATGGATGACAGCGATCTTCTTTCGCTGTTTCTGATAGTTGGAAGAACCTTTTTTCATCTTTGAGAGTTTTCTCTGTTCCCTTCCGAGTTTTTCTTCCGACTCTCTGTAGAAATGCGGCATTGAGGCTTTATTTCCCTCGCTGTCCGCATAGAACTCCTTACTGGAGTAATCGAGACCTATGGCTTTCAGCTCTCCGGTTTTCTTTTCGGATGCCGGCACCGGCTCTCTTTCCGTTTCTTCGCTATATTCGCAAAGGATCGAG
>JAZUHZ010000105.1:0-3375 GCA_045642005.1 Candidatus Avilachnospira sp. | reverse complement strand
GCCGCAATCGCCTTGACCGCGTCTTCGGTGAGATTCACCGCTTCCCCGGCATTGTTTTCCATGGCAACGCCGCGTACGTCGCTGCCGTTCTGTAATTTTGCATACTTCATTATCCTGTCCTCCTGAAGTGCGTGATTCGTAAGTTCAACTGTTAATTATAGCAGATTGTTGTAAAATTCACAAGGCAATGCGGCGTATTCATTTACTCATTCATTCCGGAAGGTTACTCATCGTACCTGAACCAGCCTGAATGACGCATCGGGATTCAGAAAAGTGTGTACGAGACAAAGGATGTGAACCTGGCCGGTTTTACGTTTTTCCCATCCCTCCCAAAAATACGAAGGATGGGAAAACCTCTCAACCGGCCGTTTGCCCCTCCTTTTTTGGGGTCTTGGAGGCCGGAAAAGGAGGGGAAAGTGCCGGAAAACATGGTTTTCCCATCCTTTCGAGCCAAAATATCGCGAAAAAAGGAGGGGGAATTGCCCCATCCGGCCTGTTTCCCATCCCTCTGGTTTTTTCGAGGGATGTGAAATCCTCAGGAATCGATGGTTTCACATCCTCCATGAATTCTGAGGGATGGGAATCTGTCTGTTTTGCAGAGTTTCCCATCCCTCGTGATAATTCCCGGTCATTTGCCTTTCAGTTCAGATTCCTCGCTGGCGCTCGGAATGACGGTAGGCTCAGATTTCGGATGACTTTGAGAAATGGTTCTAAGATTCCTCGCTGACGCCCGGAATGACGGTGAGGGGAGGCAGGAATGAGAATGGCAAAGGAACGGAAAAGGCAGGAATGACGGTGAAGAAGGAACGGAAGAAGCGGAAACGAATGCGGTTCTGCTTGTCAGAAAACGGAGTTGAGAGTAGAATAATAAAACATGGAGACTGTGAGGATCTGCTGCCGCCATAAATGTGATGAATCACAGCGGCCGCAACGGAAGGAAACGGCCGGAGCTTTCAGATGACAGCTTTTTATGCGAGTGTGCAGCGTCCGGGTGGAGCGAGGAGTATTTTGGATTCGAAGCGTAAGGAAAACCGGGAAATGATCCCTGTGATCATGAGTCTTGCATGGCCGACGATGCTGGAGCAGTTCATGCAGACGCTGGTCCAGTACATTGATACCGCCATGGTAGGCTCGCTCGGCACCATGGCGACGGCCGCAGTGGGTGCCACCAGCACGGTCGGATGGCTGGTCGGAAGCTCCATTTCGGCCCTGAGTATCGGCTTCCTCGCCTTTATCTCCCAGGCCTACGGCGCGGGGGACCGAAAAAAAGCCTCCAAGGCCAGCGCCCAGGCGGTTCTTGTCACCGTCATTACCGGCATTCTCTTCACGGTGCTCACCCTGTCCTTAAGCCGGAAGATTCCCCGCTGGATGCAGGTCGAGGAGAATCTTATTGAGCTTGCGGGCACCTATTTCTTTATCGTCTATTCTCCCATGCTTTTCCGGGCTTCCAGCATCATTCTCGGCAACGTGCTCCGGGCAGCTGGAGACACCAAAACGCCCATGCGGGCCGGGCTCGTTGTGAACCTCGTTAATGTGGTCCTCAACTATTTCATGATCTACGAGACCCGGACGGTACATTTCCTCGGGCTCTCTTTCCTGATGCCGGGCGCGGGATTCGGCGTGGCGGGTGCGGCGATGGCAAGCGCCATCTCTTTTGTGGCCGGCGGGATCATTATCACATGGAAGGTTTTCCGGCATCCGCTTGTAAGCCCGGTCGGGTCCTCCTTCCTTCCTGATAAGGAGATCCTCGTTCCCTGCCTCCGGGTGGCCGTCCCGAACATGCTGCAGCGGTTCGGCACCTCTCTCGGTTATGTCCTCTTTGCCTCCATGATCAACTCTCTCGGAGAGGTCTCCATGGCGGCGCATACGATCTCCAACACGGTGGAAAGCGCTTTCTATATCCCGGGATACGGCATGCAGGCGGCCACGGCCACGCTGACCGGCAATACGATCGGCGCCGGGGATAAGGACCGGATGCAGAAGATCACGCGGATGTCCGTCCTGATTGAAGTGGTCCTCATGGTGATTTCGGGCAGCCTTCTCTTTGCCTTTGCGCCGGCCATGGCCGGTCTCTTTACAAAAGACCCCGAAGTGATAAAGCTTTCCGGAACCGTCCTCCGCATGGTGGCGGTGTCCGAGCCGTTCTACGGGGTCTCGATCATCATTGAAGGCATGATGCAGGGCGCGGGCAGCACCCTGATGCCGTTTATTTTTAATATCTCTGGAATGTGGGGTATCCGGATCCTCGGTACGTTCCTCACCACCCAGGTTCTCGGGATGGGGCTTACCGCCGCCTGGGGCTGCATGATCGCCCACAATCTCGCGCTTTTCGCCTGCTTCCTCGTCTATTACCGGAAGGGAAAATGGAATGCCCTCTTACGGGCGTCATAAGCCCGCTCTCGCCATCAGCTCGGGGCCGTGGTCTTTAAGCCACTTGTGCGCGCTGCGGTATTCCGGGAAGACCCACAGCACCTCGTCGTAGAACTCTTTCGAATGGTTCATATGTTTCCGGTGGCAGAGTTCGTGCACAACGACGCTGTCAAGGACCTCCGGCGGCGCCAGCATGAGAAGGCAGTTGAAATTGAGGTTTCCCTTTTTTGAACAGCTTCCCCAGCGGGTCTTCTGGGCCCGGATCGTGATTCGCCCGTAGGTCACCCCGACGAGCGGCGCATAGTACCGCACCCGCTCCGGGATCACGGACAGCGCTTTTTCGGCAAGCGCGCGGATTTCCTCCGGGGAAAGCGTTCCCGCCTCGCCGACTGATTTCTTTGCTTTTTCAATTCTTTCGGTCACTTTCCCAATCCATTCCCGGTGGTTTTCCACGATCCTCGCAATCTCCCGTTCCGGCGTCAGGTACGGCGCCCGGACCAGGATCCCTCCTTCCCGGTCCACGGAAATGCTCACGGATTTTCTTCTGCTTCTTTTCACCTGATAATGGATGGGCTCTTTTTCCGTCATTTTCCTGCATTCCTTTCCCAATCTCTACCCCATTGTATCAAAAAACCGGAGACAATGCATCTCCGGTTTTTGGGTTTCAGATGAATTCTGATCAGATCCTCTCTGCCTTGTAAATATCAAGGAAGTACTTGTAGGTATCGACCCGGAGCTCGCCGCAGGCGAGTTCATCGCAGGCGATATAGGCGTTATTGTGCATGTTAAGGGCGGAAATGGTCCACATCTGGTTGAGACCGCCTTCCACGCACTCTTTGAGTGCTCTTGCCTTATGATGGCCGTTGATGAGAAGAAGAACTTCTCTGGAATCGCAGACTGTGCCGACACCGACGGAAAGGGCCTTTGAGGGAACGGCTTCCGGATCGTTATTAAAGAAACGGGAATTGGCAATCTTGGTATCTTCGGTCAGATCGCGGACACCGG
>JAZUHZ010000104.1:0-2305 GCA_045642005.1 Candidatus Avilachnospira sp. | reverse complement strand
TTATAGGCAAGGTTATAGTTATGGTCAAACCCTCTTGCTGTCTGGCAGGGGAAAGCCCACTGATTCTTGACCCCGAGGGTAACACCGGCCATGGAATGGGTTTTCAGCTTCGGCATGCTGATATAGAGGTTTTTCTCTTTGTTCTCAATCAGATTTTTTACGACAAATTCCGGCATGAGGAAGGTATTATTCTGATAATCGTCCCGTCCTTTGAACGTAAACTCCACCTGCCGGTCCTCATCCAGGTACACAGGAACAGCTCCCGTTCTTTTACAGATCCTGTCATAACCGGTGATGGCATAGACAAGACGGGTGGCGTTTGACTGCGTGGAGTTTTCAAAAAGATACACTTTTTTTGCGCCGTGTTCGTTCCAGTATTCGATGGCTGCCTCAATGGCCTCGGGTCTTGTATAGCAGTAGGGCTGCCCGTCGATTCCGTTTGGCTTTATGTAAACCTCTTTGCTTTCTTTCAGGAGCCGCTCTCCGCCGGCTTCCTCAAAGATCTCATAAATGGTTGTTTTCAGTTCTGTCGCCAGTTCTTTCGGAAGAGGCTGGAATTTTGTTCTCGATTCCTTCTGATACGGGGCCGAAAGATGTCGGACCGTTACTTTTGTTTTCCCATTCATCATATTATCCTCATTTCATACTGACCATTATTGTCTGCCTTCTTTAAACATCCGCATCATTTCATTGGTAAGGCTGTAGGAATCCGGCTGCAGAACGATTTCCTCCCGTTTCACCCATTCGGCATACGAGAGTTCCCCCGGATCCATGGTGATCGCATCGTCTCCGTCCACCTCACAGTAGAATCCGGTAAGGATATCATTGGCAATTCCCCACGGCTGGGATTTATAATAGGTAATGTTCTTTACCCGTATGCCGGCCTCTTCCATCACTTCCCGTTCCACGGTCTCCTCGAGCGTTTCCCCGATCTCCGTAAAACCGGCCACGAGCGCATTATGACGGAATCCGGTCCGGTATTTTGTAAGGAGAAGCCGGTCTCCGTTTTTTACCCCAACGATCACCGCCGGCATGATCCTCGGATAAGCGGTATAGCCGCAGGACGGGCAGACCATGGCCCGCTCCTTATCCGAATGCGTCATTTTCACGCCGCAGCGGCCGCAGAATGACGTGTCCCGGTACCAGTCGGAAAGATGCTTTGCCGTATGGGCGGCAAAAGATTCCGGCATCTGAAATCCTTCCCTGCCGCGAAGCGACCGAAGATCCGCATAGGAAAATCCTTTTTCCAAAAGAGCGGCATCCTTTTCGCCCGGAAGAAGGTAATACGCCCGCTCATCGAGACGAAAGAGATATGCAAGCTCCTTTTTTTCTTCTTCGGTAAGATCCTTTACCTCCGGAAAAGCTATGGCAGTTTCCCGGACTGCGCACAGAATCTCCCCTCTCCGAAAACACATCACCGGATCTCTGTCTTCCGGGTCTCTTTTCAGGTCATACTGATTATAGAGCCTGTGCGGCCATATATCCTGGATCATCCTCTTACCTCATCTGAATCTGGCAGCTCTTCATGACCTCGATCGCCGCGTTATGTTTTTCCGGCGTTACACCGGCGCAGGCTTTTTCAATGCAGTAAACCGGCAGTTCCGGCATGAAAGCCTTACTGAGAAGCGCATTGGATATGACACAGATATCGGTGCAGACACCGCAGAACGTTACACTTCCGACAGTTCCTTTTCCGTATTCGGAAAGAAGATACGCGGATAGCTCGGTACTTCCGAAGGTCGGCTTGTCAAAAATGGGGGCGTTATTTTTTTCGGCATATTCCCGAAGAGGCGGGATCAGCTCCCAGCCTTCTGTGCCCCGAATACAGTGCGGCACGGGAAGGAATTTTCCTTCCTGCAGATCCATATAGTTCTCCGGATGGGTATCGCGGGTAAAGATCACTTCCCCCGGAAATCCGTTTACGGCTTCCAGCACCTTTGGAACAATCGAAACCGCCTCCGCGGACCCGAGAGCGCCGTCCACAAAATCCTTCTGCATATCCACTACGATCAGGTAATCTTTCATCCGGTCTCCTTTCAAAAATGAAAATAAAGTTAAACCAAAAACGGCTCTGACCGGTATTTCCCTTTGTCAGTGCCGTTCGGATGCGGTTAACAGGACTTGAACCTGCACGGTTGCCCACTGGAACCTAAATCCAGCGCGTCTGCCAATTCCGCCATAACCGCATAAGCAGGGCCAGCGGGATTCGAACCCACGAATGCAAGGATCAAAACCTTGTGCCTTACCGCTTGGCGATGGCCCTATAAAAAAGTCCCGCCGCAACTACTGCGGCGGCCTTACCCGG
>JAZUHZ010000103.1:0-3193 GCA_045642005.1 Candidatus Avilachnospira sp. | reverse complement strand
CACGATGGCAAAGAATGCCCAGGAGATCAGGGTAAAGTATTTCATAAATTTCATGCCGTTGCCGGGATACTCTCTCACGTAGATCCGGTAATTGATCACGGAAGCCAGGGACCCGATGATGGAACACAGCCCCGCCGTGTCCGCCCCGTAAAGGAGCGCCGCCATGTTGGTGGTAAAAGGCCAGAGAACAATGGAGGCCGGAACGTTGGAGATGATCTGGGAAAGACCGATGGCCCACCAGAATTCATGTTCTGCCACCGAGCGGCTTAAAAATCCGGAAATGGCCGGATTGGCAGCCACCGAGGAGGAAAACACGAAGAAACAGAGGAAGGTCAAGAGAAGCACATAGTCCGTCTGCTTTAAGAGACTCCTGTCGGTAAAAAAAACAACCGCCGCAACAAGAAGTGTCACATAGGGCCAGAGGGAGGTTCTTGTCACGATTGTCAGAAGAATCAGGGCAAAAAGAAGCAGGTAGGTGATTCTTTTTCCCTTCTTTTCGGGAGCCCAGGAAGCGTCCACGGTCTCCCCGGAAAGAACGATCTTCTCTCCCGGATCCTTCCGGTACAGGGTCCGGATAAAAAGGATCAGAAGAATGGCGGAAAACGCGGAAAGCGGCATCATATGGAGGATGAACTTTCCGACCGGGACCCCGGATTTGCTGAAGATAAAAAGGTTCTGCGGACTGCCGAACGGCATGAGCATGGATCCGCGGATCGCTGCGATATTCTCCATGGAGATCACCGGCAGGATATACTTTTCCTTGCCGCCGGAACGGAAAAGAAGGATCGTGAGCGGGACAAAGATGATCAGCGATACATCATTGGTCACAAACATGGAAGTAAAAAACACGCCGAAGACCACGAACAGCGACATCCCGAACATGGTCGAAAGACGGGATGAAAGCCGGATAAGCGGAAGGAAGATATTCTCCTTCTTAAACCCTTCCAGGACCGTAAGCATCATAAAAAGCGTACAGAGCGTCTTCCAGTCGATATCGGAAAGAAGCGCCCGGGAGGGCGGTGTGATAAAAAGGGCGGCGATCGCCGCAAGAAGGGATACCGAAAGCATCACTTCTTTTTTCAGGATGCGTTTGATTTCACGAAAAAACTTCATGCTGTTTCTGTTTTTAACCGGGCAAGAACGGGCCGGATCATCAGAAAGCCGATGGAGGCCGAGATGACATCCGACAGAGGCTGCGCATAAATAAGACCGTTCATTCCGAAAAATGCGGGGAGCGTAAGCACCAGCGGGATCAGGCAGAATCCGCTCTTTAACGCAGCAATAATGGAGGCTTTCACGCCGAATCCCATGGTCTGGGAGAACATATTGGCGCTGTTTAACATTGCAAAGGTCGGAAGCGTCACGGCTTCAAACCGGAGAAGCCGGGTGCCGATCAGGATCAC
Organism: Candidatus Avilachnospira sp.; assembly: GCA_045642005.1. GTDB lineage: Bacteria > Bacillota > Clostridia > Lachnospirales > Lachnospiraceae > Avilachnospira. The sequence goes on along the minus strand of JAZUHZ010000103.1, from coordinate 1,790 downwards.
GTCCACATCGTCTTTGCGGAAAAGCCGGATGATGCCCGGCGCAAAGATAAAGGAGATCACCGCGAGCGCGGTAAGGACCACAAAGGTGGACTTCAAAAGGAAGAAATACGCTTCCCGTACTCTCTTTTTGTTGCCCGCGCCGATATTCTGGCCGCAGACAGGCTGGAAGCCCTGTCCGATTCCGATCACAGCCGAACACAGAAGGCCCATGTACCGGTTTACGATGGAAAAGGCCGCAATACAGGCATCGCCGTACGGGCCGGCGGCATGGTTGAATACGATATTGGAAAGGCTCATGATCCCCTGCCTGGCTAAGGACGGCAGTCCGATATGGGCGACTTTACCGTAGAGGGCAAGAGTCGGCTTAAAGTTTCTGAATTCGATCTTAATCGACTGGGCCTTATGGTTGCAGAGCCAGGTCAGGATTCCAAAGGAGATCATCTGGCTGAGTGTCGTGGCAATGGCCGCTCCGGCCGTCCCGAGGCCGAAGCCGAAGATCAGGATAGGATCGAGGACCATGTTGAGGATCCCGCCGGTCATCATGCCGATGGCCCCGAGAGAGGCATTGCCCTGGAACCGCAGGATGTTATTCAGGCCGAAGGAGGCCATGATAAACGGGAATCCCACGACGATCCACCGGGCATAATCTTTGGCATAGGGCGCAATAGTTTCCGTGGCACCGAGCCAGAAAACCAGCCGGTTCATAAATAATAGTGCCAATACCGCAAGAAGGGTTCCGACGATCAGTTCCGTAAAGAAACAAATGGCTACGTAAACCTTCGCCTCCTCCCGATGTCCGGCCCCGAGTTCCCGGGACATGTTGTTGCCGGAACCCTGCCCGATCATGAACGCAAAGGCCTGGATGAGCGTCATGATGGAAAAGGTGACGCCGACCGCACCGGAAGCACTGGTGCCGAGCTGGGATACGAAATACGTATCCGCCATGTTATAGATGCTTGTGATGAGCATGGAAGCGACAGAAGGGCCGGCGAGGCTTATGATAAGCTTGTCGACCGGCTCCTCCAGTAACTGTCTTGTTCTTTCCTGTTGAGATACTGCTTTTTTCATTACGGTTTTTCAGGGTCCTCACCGCAGGCTACGGCGAATTTCCTGAGGGCTTCTTTCTGTTCTTTATTGAGTGAAGTAGGAATCTTCACCATGAGTGTCACATAGTGGTCTCCGCGTACCTTGGGGCTTTGGACATACGGAACGCCTTTGCCTTTCAGCCGGACCTTGGTATCGGTCGGGGTGCCGGGCGCCACTTTATACTCCACGGTTCCGTCAATCGTCTGGATATGTACGGGACCGCCCATGGCCATCTTGGCAAAGGGAACGGCCACGGTGGAAAAGATCGTATTGCCCTGACGCTTGAATTTCGGATCCTGGGATACCGAAGCCTCCACAAGAAGGTCACCTCTCGGCCCTCCGTTAGAACCCGGCTCTCCTTTTCCGGAAAGACGGATGGCCTGTCCGTCATCAATGCCGGCAGGGATATTCACCTGGAAACGCTTCTTTGTCTGGATGAAACCGGTACCGCGGCAGTCGGGGCATTTCTCCCGGATCACCTTGCCGGTGCCGCTGCATTCGGGGCAGGTGGTCACGGTCTGCATCTGGCCGAAGAACGGGTTGTTCTGTACCATGGTGACTTTTCCGCGTCCCTGGCATTTCGGACAGGTCTCCGGGCTGGTTCCCTTTTTGGCTCCGTTGCCGCCGCAGGTCTGACAGGTGTCACGGTAGTTGATCTCAATCTCCTTTTCACAGCCGAAGCAGGCTTCCTGGAAGGAAAGGCG
>JAZUHZ010000102.1:0-1755 GCA_045642005.1 Candidatus Avilachnospira sp. | reverse complement strand
ACCTCAGGATCTCTTCTTATTGACTATGACGGAAACAGCAGGAAAAAACGATATCCTTCTCATTATTCCCGCCTATAACGAGGCGGAAAACATCGAGCGCGTGGTAGACGAGCTTATTTCCGGGTACCCTCAGTTTGATTATGTGGTCGTCACCGACGGCCCGACGGACGGAACGGACGAAATCTGCCGGAAACGCGGATACAATGCGGTTTTCCTTCCCGAAAATATGGGTCTTACCCGGTGCTTCCAAAACGGCATGAAATATGCTTATGAAAACGGCTATACTTATGCCGTGCAGTTTGACGGCGACGGGCAGCACCGGCCGGAATATATCGCTTCCATGAAGAAAAAAGCCCTCGAAGGCTATGACCTGGTGCAGGGGTCACGGTTTATCCCGGAGGAGGCGGAAACCGGAGATCCTGCCAAGGGAGAAAGTGCAAAGATGAGCGGCGCCCGGAGTTTCGGATCGTTTCTGATCCGTACGGCGATCCGCTTAAAGACCGGGAGGAAGGTGACCGATCCGACCTGCGGCCTCCGGCTTTACAGTGAAAAACTGATCGATGATTTTGCCAACCGGGAAGAGTTCGCGCCGGAACCTGATACCATGGCCAGACTCTTAAAAAGAGGGATCCGATACGCCGAAGTGGGTGTGAGAGTGGCGGAACGGGAAGGCGGGAAGTCCTATCTCAATCTCTCGTCTGCCGGAAAATATATGTGGAGAATGCTCTCCTCGATTTTAAGTGACAAGTGATACGGTAAAAAAAGATTTTATGTGGAATACCCTCGGAAGTGCGGTCTATGCCCTTTCGTCGGTGGTTCTTTCTTTTGTCGCCATGCGGCTCCTCGGAAGTGAGGATGGCGGCGTTTTTGCGTTCGGGTTTTCCACGTTCGGGCAGCAGATGTTCATCATTGCCTATTTCGGGATCCGCCCGTTCCAGATCACGGATGTGACCGGGGAGTACAGCTTCCGGAATTATGAAAAGGCAAGATTTCTTACGGTGGGACTTTCCGTCCTTTTTGCCGTTCTCTGGCTTTCCTTCCTCCGGATCAACGGCACCTATACCGGAAAAAAGGCCCTGTGTATCCTGCTTCTTTCCCTTTATAAGATTGCGGACGGATATGCGGACTGCCTGGAATCGGAATGCCAGAGAAAAGGAGTGCTGTGGAGAGGCGGCCGGGCCCTTTTTGGGAGGACGGTCTTCTGTTCGGGGGTTCTTCTTGCCGCACTCTGGATCACCGGAAATGTCCTTGCTTCCGTAGCTGTTTCGGATCTTCTGCAGGTACTTTTCTGTCTGTTCCTTCGGAAGCGTTTCTCCCGGGACGGGATCTGCACTGATGAAAAAACGGGAAGCGGGGAAAAAAAGCTCCTTCAGAGCACGGTGCTTCTGTTCCTCGGGGTATTCCTTGATTTCTTCATTTTCTCCAGCTCCAAATACGCGATCGACTGGCGGCTTTCAGACAGCCTGAGCGGAATTTTCAATATTCTGTTTATGCCGACAAATGCCATATACCTGGTGGCAAATTTCATCATCAAGCCGTTTATGACGCCTATGGCGGATGCGTATCACGCCGGGGACGGGGAAAGCTTCCGGAAGATCCGGCGGAAACTCAGCTTTCTGATCGGGGGTCTTACGGTCTTTTCCGTCGCAGCCGTATTGCTTCTCGGGAAGACAGCGCTCGGGATCTGCGAGAAGATTCTCGGGGACGGGTATCACGGCGAGCTGACAGCGCATACCGCGGAATTTGTACTGATCA
>JAZUHZ010000101.1:0-2661 GCA_045642005.1 Candidatus Avilachnospira sp. | reverse complement strand
CAACTTCCTTCTTCCCGGACTGCAGGATCTGTGTGTGTCCCGTACCTCCTTCAAGTGGGGCATCCCGGTGGATTTCGATGACAAGCATGTGGTTTACGTATGGCTCGATGCCCTCACCAACTATATCACCGGTCTCGGTTTCAACTGTGACGGGGATTCCGATGAGGAAGGAAAGGCCTATGCGGCATCCGTGACCAAGAACACCGAAGGTGCAGACGGGACCGTGGATCTTTATCAGAAATACTGGCCGGCCGATCTTCATCTGATCGGAAAGGATATCATCCGGTTCCATACGATCTACTGGCCCATCTTCCTCATGAGCCTCGGGCAGCCGCTTCCGAAGCAGGTATTCGGTCATCCGTGGCTGATGATGGCTGACGGAAAGATGAGCAAGTCGAGAGGAAATGTCCTGTATGCCGATGACATGGTGGATCTGTTCGGTGTGGATGCCGTACGGTATTTCTGCCTGCACGAGATGCCCTTTGAAAACGACGGCGTGATCAGCTGGGATCTCATGATCGAGCGGTATAACTCGGATCTGGCCAATATCCTCGGCAACCTGGTACAGCGGACCATCTCCATGACCAACAAGTACTTCGGCGGCATTGTCGAGACCAATGACTGTGAGGACGATCCGGATGACGATCTCATCGCTGCGATCCTTGCGTCCTGCGAAAAGGCCGAGAAGAAGATGGATGAGCTTCGCGTGGCCGATGCCATCACCGAAAACTTCAACATTTTCAGAAGACTGAACAAATATATTGACGAGACCATGCCGTGGGCCCTGGCCAAGGATCCGGATAAGACCGAGCGCTTAAAGACCGTTCTTTACAACCTCACAGAGGGCATCACCATCGGCGCCAGCCTTCTTTCCAACTTCATGCCTGAGACGGCGGAGAAGATCCTCCGGGAGCTCGCCGTGGAGAAGAGAGAGCTTTGCGACATGGATACCTTCGGCGAGTACCCGAACGGAAACAAAGTAACCGAAGCGCCGGAGATGCTTTTTGCCCGTCTTGATGTGGAAGCGACGATGGCAAAGGTGGAGGCACTGAAGCAGGCACAGATGGCGGCAGCAGGAGAGGCGGCACCCGCTCCGGAAGAGGCACCGGCCGAAGAGCAGAAACCGTTAGAACACAAGCCCGAGATCACCTTTGATGATTTTGCCAAAGTCGAGCTTCGTGTGGGGGAGATCACGGCCTGTGAGATCGTTGAGAAGTCGAAGAAGCTCTTAAAAGAGACCATTTCCTTCGGTTCCGAAACACGCACCGTGGTATCCGGCATCCGGAAGTGGTATCCCGATCCTGAGAAGATGATCGGAAAGAAAGTCATCGTTGTCTGCAATCTGGCGCCCCGCATGATCGCAGGGTACGAATCCCAGGGAATGGTGATCGCTGCGGAAGATCCCGACGGCGAGATGGTATCCCTTCTTACCGCTGATAACGGGGCAATCCCCGCAGGCAGCATTGTCGGCTAAATGGCAGAGGGAAGATTACAGTTTCATAAAAGAAGTTTCAGAGGTTTATCAGGCAATCAGTTGAAAATGATTGCCTTTTTCCTTATGCTGTGCGACCATATCGGGTTCATGCTGATCGAAAACGGCATGCTCTACGGCCAGAATGCCATGTACTGGAACATGGCGTTAAAGACGACAGAGGGACAGAAATGGTATATGATCGCCCGGATCCTCAGGACCATAGGACGGCTTTCTTTCCCGGTCTTTGCTTTTTTTGTGGCGGAGGGCTTTCAGCATACGGGCTCTGTGTACCGGTATGCAAGACGGATGCTTTTCTTTGCGGTGATCTCCGAAGTACCTTTTGACCTCGCCTGTTACGGAACCTTTGTTTATCCGGAATACCAGAATGTTCTTTTTACCTATTTTCTTGCCATCCTTGCCATGGCCCTGATGCAGAAGGCCAGGAGGAAGCTTTGGCTGCAGATCCCGGTGGCGGCGCTTTTCTCGTATGCCGCGTACCTTGTGCGCTCTGACTACGGGGCGCTCGGCGTGGCGCTTGTCTGCCTCCTTTATCTTCTGAGAAATGAGGCAAAGCCGAGGCTCCTTCTGGGGGCTGTCGTAAGCGCATGTGAGAGCGCGAAGTTTTTCGGCGTATCGGCGCTTTCCTTCCTCCTTCTGTCACTTTACCGGGGGAACCGCGGCAAGGCAAGGCTCAAATACTTTTTCTACCTCATGTACCCGGCACACCTGCTGCTTTTCTATCTGCTGGTGACTGTTGCAAATAAATAAGGAGAGATAAATCTATGCTTACATTACAGCGTGGAAAAGAACTGAACGACACCATGGTGACAGAGCAGCACTTAAAGGATCACGCCCTGTCCGTATCGGCAGCCATGGGAGCCATGGCAGAGCATTTCGGGGAGGACCGGGAACACTGGGCCGCCATCGGATATCTCCATGACTACGATTACGAGAAATATCCCGAGGAGCATCTTAAGCATACGAAAGAGCCCCTTCTTGCCGCCGGCCTTTCCGAAGAGGAAGTCCGTGCCATCCTGGCGCACGGCTACGGGATCTGTACCGACGTGGAGCCTCTTACCAGCCTGGAAAAATCCCTGTATACGGTGGATGAACTGACCGGCATCATCGGAGCCGCGGCAAAGATGCGTCCGCAGGGAATCACGGACCTTGAGATCTCAAGTTTTATG
>JAZUHZ010000100.1:0-4385 GCA_045642005.1 Candidatus Avilachnospira sp. | reverse complement strand
GGGGAAATCCTCCATGTACCGGCACTATGAAAGCAAGGATGAGGTCTGGAATGCGGTAATCGATATGATGGAAACCTACTACGAGGAAAGGTTCGGTTCTTCCGCAAACCTTCCTCCGATTCCGGAGAGTACCGCGGAGCTTAAAGAATTGACGCTTAGGATGCTTGGTTTTACCATACATGACGAGAAGATCATCCTGACGAGAAAGATCCTTCTTACGGAGCAGTTCCATGATGAAAGAGTCCGGAGGGAGGCAACTAAGCACTTTAACGAAGGGTTGGAAAATATGTTTACGGAAATCTTTTCCCGGATGATGGAAAAGGGCGTGCTCAGGGCGGACGATCCCCGCATGCTCGCCTTTTCCTACACCGCCCCCGTCTCCACCCTTGTGCAGCTTTGTGACCGGGAGCCGGAACGAGAGGAAGAGATCATGGAGAAGATCCGGGGATTCATCGACCACTTTATCAAAACCTACGAAGGGTATTCAGGCAACTGTCAGGGTATTAGCGGATTTTCATCCTGAGGAGAAAAAACATGATTCAGAAGGACCACATTTATTTAAACGCAAGACTGCATTATACGGTTGTCCCGGGTAATTCGGAGACCCCTCTTGTCCTGATCCACGGCCAGTGCATGTGCGGACTGGATTATGAAAAGATCATTGATAAACTGCGCGAACACTACACGATCTATCTGATCGACTGCTTCGGGCACGGAGAAAGTGAAAAAGTTCCTGTGCTGTACCGGTGCCGGATCATCGGGGATGCGATCGCGGATCTTATTCGCAGCGAGATAGGAAAGCCATGTATCGTAAGCGGCCATTCCTCCGGAGGAATTCTTGCGGCGTACGTGGCAGGAACAGTCCCGGAACTGGTAAAAGGCGTCCTGCTGGAAGACCCGCCGTTCTTTAACGTTCAGCCGGGAGAATTTGAAAATACATTTGTGTACCATGACGGTTTCAAAGTTACCCATGACTTTCTGAATCAGACGGAAGAAACAGACTACATGGTTTACAATATCGAAAACGGCTATATTTTCAATTATCTCGGCAGCAGATTCTTCGGAAAAGACTGGACGCACAGCCTGGCAGCAGAAGTGAAAGAAAAACGGAAAGCTGCTCCCGGAACGATCCCGAAGGTGGAAAAGATCCCGGAGAGTGCCTTCCGCGGATTTCTCTATATGGACCGTTTTGATATGCTCTTCGCCGAGACCTTCTATAACGGCGAATGGTTTGAAGGCGTTGATCAGGAGAGTATTCTGAAAGCTGTCAGATGCCCTGCCGTATATCTTAAGGCAAAGACAAAATACGGAAAAGACGGTATCCTGTGGGCGGCAAACACGGATGAATCGGCGGATAAGGTCATGAAGCTTCTGCAAAAAGGCAGGAAAAAGGTTGTCAGAAGCGGGCATGATATTCATTTTGAAAAACCGCGCAAGTTTCTCCGGGCTTTGAAAATTCTTGAGAAAATGCTTTGAAAGGGCAAATTGAATGAAAACAATTCTTGAAACCGAAAGACTGATCATCACGGAATTTACGCCGGAGATGGCAGAGACCGTCCAGAAAAATTCAGTGGATGAAGATAATAAGAGGTTTGTCCCGGATGAAGTCTGGGAAACTGTAGAAGAAGCAGAAGAAACCCTTCGATTCCTTATTTCGCAGTACGGATCTTCCGAGGGTCCGCTTGTATATCCTGTTATAGTGAAAAATACAGGAGACAACATCGGTTATGTTCAGTTATGCCCGATTGAGAATGGACAGTGGGAGATCGGTTATCACATTGCAAAGAAATATACAGGAAACGGTTATGCCACCGAAGCCGTAAAAGCGTTTCTCCCGGTAATTGCAAGACAGGTAAATATAAACGAAATATACGGGATCTGTTTGGCAGAGAACAAGGCCTCTCTTGCTGTTATGAGAAAATGCGGCTTCAGGAATGTCTTTACCGGGATCGGTTTATATCAAGGGCTTGACCGGGAAATCGTTAAAAATGTGTGGAAAGTCGAAGAGTAAAATATGATATTAGAAACAGAAAGACTGATTCTCCGTCCCTGGGAAGAATCGGACGCGGAGAGTTTATATGAATATGCAAAGGATCCGGATGTCGGCCCCGTTGCGGGATGGCCGCCGCATCAGAGCGCGGAAAACAGCCGGGAGGTGATCAAAAATGTCCTGTCCGTTCCGGAAACATATGCGATCTGTTTAAAAGATGAAGACAGGGCGATAGGAAGTATCGGCCTTATTTCACCCCAGCAGTCCCATACTCAGATGAAGCATAAGGAGATGGAAGTAGGCTATTGGATCGGAAAGCCGTTCTGGGGCCGGCGGCTGGTTCCGGAAGCTGTAAAACGACTGCAGCAGCACGCTTTTGAAGATCTTGGATGCTCCGGTCTCTGGTGCGGATATTACGATGGAAACGAAAAGTCAAAGCGTGCCCAGGAAAAATGCGGGTTTACATATCATCATACAGAGGAAAACAAGCCCTGTGAACTGATGAAAGATATCAGAACAGAACATTTTACCTATATTTCACTTGAGGAATGGAAATCAGGAGTGGTTATCCGGCGGCTTTCAGACAGAGAAATCCCGGAAGCGCTGGACATTGCGTGGAGAGTGTTCAAAGAATATGAATCACCGGATTATTCAAAAGAGGGAACAGAAGAATTCAGAAAGTGTCTGCATGATGATAATTATCTGCAGGGGATAGAATGCTATGGAGCATTTCTGAATAATGACATGGTCGGAATGCTGGGAATCAGAAAAGCAGAATGCCATATCTGTTTCTGTTTTGTCGACGGAAGATATCACCGCAGAGGTTTCGGCACTAAGATGTTGAACAGACTGTTCCGTGATTATGCAGGCAGAGTAATCACACTGAATTCGTCCCCATACGGATTGCCGTTCTATCTTTCTCTTGGATTTACCCCGACTGATGCGGAGCAGACCGTTAACGGAATCCGGTTTACACCCATGGAAAAGAGGGAAGCGACTGTGCAGTAAAAGAGGAAAGAAGAAATGGGACAGAGTAATATAGCAGGAATTATCATCGGCCTGATGGGCTCCTTTCTGTGCGGGTTTCCAAAAGTGATATGGAAAATTTCTGAAAAATGGAAATCAGGCGGTGCCTCGGCCCCGTCGGCAAAGTACCTTACCATCATGCGCATTGTCGGAGCTGTTTTTCTCGGTGCAGGCTTTTTGCTGTTGCTTGGGATTATCAACTAACAAGGAAAGTGAATGTATGAAAGACTTTTATGATTTTATGTCGGCGGCTCTGCCGTGGATCTGTATGGGTCTGCTGCTTGCGGTATTTTTTGCAAAAAACGCCCGTAAGGAGAAAAAGGGCGAAATGAAGGAAAACTACAGCAGTGAAGGAATGGCTTTAGGCATGTGTTTCGGTGTGGCAATCAGTACGGCACTCGGAAATAACACCGGGATCGGACTCACTGCAGGTATGCTTATAGGACTTGCTATCGGTTCCGGCATTGAGAAAAAGAAGAACAATGATGATGAATGACATGAAACAGGATGTATTGGAAAAACTGACATCAAAAGACGATAAATACGCCTGCGCATATTGCGAAAAAATTGTTTCCGAAAGCCGGGAAACAGATGAATGGTATGGATGCTTTGATGAATTTGTATCCCTTCTGAATCATCCGAAGTCACTCGTAAGAAACCGGGCGATAACCATTCTCGCGGCAAATGCGCAGTGGGATGAAGAAAAAAGGTTTGACAGTATCATGCCCGATTACCTTTCGCATATCACCGATGAAAAGCCAATCACCGCAAGACAGTGTGTCAAGGCGCTGTGTGAAGTGGGGCGGGCAAAGCCACAGTTGATTCCTGAGATCCTGTCGGCACTGAAATGCGCCGATCTGTCACAGTATAAAGATAGTATGCGCCCGCTGATCGAAAAGGATATTCAGGAAACCTTCGGGAAATTAGAGAATTTTCACTAACCGAAGGAAAAGAAGAAGATAAAACTGTATAACTTTTGATGTGCGAAATCCATGAAACGGGTGACAAACCTGCGATTATCACAGGGTTATCCCGGGGATTATCTCGTGCCCATCACAGGGGCAATCAGGCAAGTCAAATTTTTCTTTGAAATATGCAAAAAACCGCTTGACAACGGGAGCGTCATGAGGTAGTATAAGCGGGCGCTCGCGAGAGAGCCCGCTGAAAACCGAGGCGATCACAAAAAACTTTGAAAAAAGTAAAAAAAGTGGTTGACAAAGGAAACGCGGAGTGATATATTAATCGGGCGCTCGCAAGACGGGAGCTGAAAAAGCGGCCCCGGGGAGAGCGAAAAGCACCTTGAAAAGAGAATAACAGTTAATGCACAGACCCTGAAGATTCTTTGAAAAGAAATTTCAGAAAGTAACGC
>JAZUHZ010000099.1:0-2591 GCA_045642005.1 Candidatus Avilachnospira sp. | reverse complement strand
ACATCGGAGATGTTTCACGCAGCTCATGGAAATGAAATGAGGAGAAGAAATGTCAAGAAGAATCATGAAACCGGGATGCATGATGGCGCCGTTGCCGGCGGTGCTGGTATCCTGTATCGATAAAGAAGGAAATGTCAATCTGATCACCGCCGCCTGGACGGGCATTCTCTGTTCCGAGCCGCCCATGACCTATGTAAGTATCCGAAAAGAACGGTTCTCGCACCACATGATCGAGGAGACCGGAGAGTTTGTGATCAACCTCACCACAAAGGAAATGGCAAAGGGCACCGACCTCTGCGGTGTCAAGTCCGGACGCGAGGTGAATAAATGGGAACTTGCCGGGTTCACACCGGAGGCAGCGGCCACGATAAAAGCGCCCATCGTCGCAGAAAGTCCCGTCAGCATTGAGTGCCGGGTAGTGGAGAAGAAGGAACTCGGCTCCCACGATATGTTTATGGCGGAGATCACGGCGGTCAACTGCGATGAGAAATATTTTGATGAAAACGGGCGGTTTGACTTAAATGCGCCCGGGCTCATCTCCTATACCCACGGGTCGTATGTGGAAAGCGGAAAGGTGATCGGGACGTTCGGGTTTTCCGTGAAGAAACGGACAGGGAAGAAAAAGCCGGGGAAAAAGACATAACCTGCGTGAAACGTCATAGAAGCATAACTTGCGTGAAATATCCTCACACGTGAAACGCGGCTTTGCCGTGTTAGGCGAGTAAGGATGTTCCACTCAAGTTATGTAGGCATAAAAAATGTGAAACACCGAAGATGTTTCACATTTTTTATGTCAGGTTACTTTCTAGAGGCCTTTCTGACTTTTTCCGCATCGCAGTTGTCCGCATGCGTCTCGCGGAGGCGTTCCGCGGCGCAGGTTTCCTGGTGATGCATCTTGAGTTCGAACATGGCGCTCACCTCACGGAGGGATTTGCGCTCTTCCTTTAACTGCTGGGAAAGCCAGTCGTCGGCATTATCACGGACTCTTCCGTCCGACGGATCAAACGTGCGGTAGAGTTTTTTCTGCTCCCGCTTCTTGGCAGCGGTTTTCTTCCGGGCGGCTGCGGTCTGTTCGGCCTGCTTCCGGGCTTCCTCAAAAGAGGCGCGCTGCGCGGGAGCCTTCGGCTTCTTTGCGGCAGCGGTCTTTCCCTTTTTTGTAAAAGCGTTCGGTTTCAGAAGCCCGATCACAAGCCGCACGATAAAGATCCAGAAGACAACGCCGAGAATGGTACTCAGCACGCTGCCTGCGACTTCAAAGAACTCCCCCATGATCAGCCCTCGCTCTTCGCGATTTCCTTAATCCCTGCTGTAATGCCCGCAAGATTGGAAAGTTCTGACGGAACGATGATCTTGGTTGCCTGACCGTCGGCCATCTTCTCAGCAGCCTCGTACTGGCGGAGTGCCAGATATTTTTCGGACGGATTGGCCTCATTGATGAAAGCGATGGCATCGGCGCGGGCCTTTTCCACAGCGAGGATGGCTTCGGCTTCACCCTGGGCCTCACGGATCCGCTGCTCCTTTACGGCATCGGCCCGGAGGATCGCGGCTTCCTTCTCACCTTCTGCTCTGGTGATGGCGCTCTGCTTCTCACCTTCTGCATTCAGGATCACGGCACGCTTCTCACGTTCTGCCTTCATTTCTTTCTCCATGGCCTCTACGATGGAACGCGGAGGATCGATGTTCTTAACCTCGACACGGTTCACCTTGATGCCCCACTTGTCCGTTGCCTGATCCAGGATCGAAGTGATCTGCACGTTGATCTCGTCACGGCTCGTAAGGGTCTGGTCCAGGGTCATGGAACCGATGATGTTACGAAGGGTGGTTGCGGAAAGATTCTCGATGGCTGCGATGGGGCGCTCCACACCGTAGGTGAAAAGCTTGGCATCGAAGATCTCGAAGAATACGACCGAGTCCACCATCATGGTAACGTTATCCTGCGTGATCACGGGCTGGGGCTCGAAGTCCGCCACCTGCTCTTTCAGAGATACCCTCTTGGCTACCCGGTAGATAATCGGAACCTTGAAGTGAAGTCCCGCATTCCAGGTCTCTTTATACTGACCGAGGGCCTCCACGACCCAGGCCGAAGCCTGCGGCACGATACAGATGCAGCGGATGGCCGCGATGATAAATAAAAGAATGATTACAATTGATATAATTGTTCCTGCCATAGTTGTGTACTTCCTTTCTTAAGTATGGATATACTATAACATAAGTGCTGCGGTTCTGTCTTTATGGAAAATAAAAAAATAAAAGAATCTAATTTGCAGAATCCGCAAAATGCATTGTAAAACAATACTGCATGCCGCACGAAACATCGAACTCTTCATAAGCCGCGTGAAACATCGGACTCTGCATAAGCCGCTTGAAACATCGAAGATGTTTCACACGGCTTATGGCATGGCATGTGTGAAACAGCTGCGCCGTTTCACGCATGCCATGTAGGAGAAACATTTCACGCATGCAATGTAGAGTAGACGTTTCACACACGTTCTGTCATATACTCTTTCATATATTTCCCCGTCACGGAATCCGGGCAGGCGATCATCTCCTCCGGAGTGCCGGCAAAGAGGATGCGGCCGCCCTGGTCGCCG
>JAZUHZ010000098.1:0-4096 GCA_045642005.1 Candidatus Avilachnospira sp. | reverse complement strand
GCTTTCCGAAGTGACCAAGGCCCACGAGGACGGACGTCCCATCGTGCTTGCCTACGGCATGGGAGACGGCGGAGACGTGACCGCGCCCTTTGTCTTTGATGCGAAGTCGGAGGGAGAGCATTCCCTCGGCTATGTGGATGCGCTCGATAACGAGGACGGCTGCATCAAGCTCGTGTACGACGCCGATACCTACGGCGACAGCGACTATCCGACCTTCTCCAACGTGGCCTACGTTTACGTCTGCGAGGAGACGGAGCCCGGCTTCAAGCATTCCGCCGACACGACCGGAAATTTCAATACCTCCCGGTATGAGGATTATATCGTGACCTTCCGCGGCGAGGCTCTCGGCCGCGAATATGACCTGACCGTAAAAGACCTCGAGAATATCGTCACCTACGAGGCGGACGGCACCGTGACACCGGGCGGCATCGGATACAGCGACTGGTACAGCCTGGCCAACAATGCCTACTGGTACGTGAACGAGTACGAGGGACTGGATCTTTACAAGCTCCTCATGTGGCTCGGCATGCCCTCGTATGAAGAGATGGGCGCAAAGGATGCCAGGACCACGCTTGTGAGCTTCATTGCCTCCGACGGCGCAGCCTCCAACGAGACCTTCTCCGTGGATACGCTTTCCTATCCGGATGCGTTCGGTTTCTATAACAAAAACCCCGCCGACTTAAATGACGGCAGCTACGTTTCCACCAATGCGGATCTTGTGAAGACCGGTTTCCCGGTTCTCATGAGCTACGGTGTCAATAACTCCCCCTCCACCTTCCAGAAGACCGATCACGCCTATGTGTCCGGCCTCAGTAATTCCGGCGGCCCCTTCCGTGTGGTATTCGGAAAGACCCAGTACAATCATGCCAACGGTTCCAACCAGGTGCAGTATTTAAGCGAGGTCATCGCCGGAAAAGATAAACTGTACAACACCCATCGGTATACCGATGATGAAGCGCTTACCCCGTATGCGGATTCTGCCGTGAAGATCACGGTGAACGGTGCGGACGGATCGTGCCTTTCGGAGCGGGAAATGACCGTCGGCGAGATCGAGGACATCATTTTTGGTGAGGACGTGGCGCCTGCCGAGAAGAAGGCCTCCCGCGTGAAAGATCATTATCAGGCGGGCGGGGAGACCGCAATCTACGAAGGCGTGAACCTCGAATATCTCCTTATGAAGGTGCTCGGCCTTCCCGGCACAAACGGAACCGCGACCTTCACCGGTGCGGACGGAGCGGAAGTGACCCTTCCTCTCGAAAAGATTTTTGCCAAAGGATACAATACCGGGCTTCAGAGGGAAGGACTTTCCTCCGTGCTTGCCTTCGCGAAGAACGGTTCGCCGATGGTGCCCGATGCTCTTTCTGACGGCTACCAGAGTGAGATCATCCTGAACCCCTTCCTTCCGACCGATCCGGACGGCTATGAAGTGGATAACGAGGGCGGTCCCTTATGCGTGCTTGTTCCGGCCGGCTCTCTGGATTCAGACGACTCCGTAAGTGTAAAGAACGTAACGGAGATCACGGTCAATCTGGTGCCCGATTCCTATGCCCATATTGAAGCGCCGTACAATGCGCTTTCAGGAAGCGAGATCCGCTTCTACGGAGAAGGTCTCGAGAAAGAGATGACCTTTACCGTATCCGACCTGGAGTCCCGTCAGACCGAGACCAAGACGCTCGACTATAGCTTCTTAAATCAGAAGGGAAAATCCTTCGAAGGCAGATACCGCGGACTTCCCGTTTATGATCTTTTCTCGGAGATCGGCATCAAGTCGAATGCCGGCGACGTGACGGTGTATGCCGCAGACGGCACCACCGCGACCTATTCCCTGTCGCAGCTGAAGAAGGCGTACCCGAACTTCTTAAGTCCCGATAAGGCGGAGACCGCTGCGATCTTAGCGTACGGCACCGGATCCGTGGACGGCGAGCTTATGGAAGGCTTCCCGCTTGTGGCTTCGGAAGGAGATGCAGGATATGCGGAAGAAGCCGGAAATGACGGCGGTCCGTTAAAGCTCATCGTTCCGCAACGCGAGGAGACGGAAGCCAATGCGTCTCTCTGCATGAAAGAAGTGGTGGCCATCGAAGTATCCGCCAATGAAGTGGATACCTGGAGCCATTCGATGAGTGATGTCTACGAGGAGTTCCTCGATGACACCTTCACCTTCACCGTAAAGAACGATGCCAGCGAGTGGTCGCATGATTTCACCGTGGCGGAGCTCGAGGAAATGAAGGAGATGATCGTCCGCGCGAAGTACACCGTTCTTGATATCGGTGAGTGCGAAGGCCTCGACATGTGGAAATTTATTCAGAAATTTGCCGCCGGTGTTCCCGGAATCGAAGATCCCGTGGCCATCACCGTGTATGCAAACGACGGCTATAAGAACGATATCCTGTCCGTTGTTTATAAAGAAGGCTTTGAGAAGGGCGTAGCTACCGAAAAGGGCGACCGGCTTCCCGTTATGCTCTGCTATGCCGTGAACGGCTATCCGTGCGTGGATGACGAGAACCATGCCGGCTACACCGGCCTTGCCGGAAATACCGCCGGTCCGTTACGTGCTGTCGTCGAGGGAACTCAGGGGGCTTCGGTCAAGTACTGCGTGAAGCTTGTCGTGACCGTGGCCGGATCCGATTCCATTGAGATCGAGCTTCCGTAAGGCTCAGGCTTTCCGAATCGGAGAATGATGATGAACTGTATGATGAAAAAAATAATCAGTCTGATACTGGCAGCCTCTGTGGCCGCTTCTCTCTGCGCATGCGGCGGAAAACCGACTGCCCCGGAGAGCGCTGCAGCCCCTGAAACCGAGGCTGTAACCGAAGCTGCGACTGAGGCCGTGACCGAGCCGGAGACGCCCGGAGAGAACCAGGTTCTTGACGGCGCCGGGATCATCAAAGATCTGCCGGCAGATCCCTCCTCGGCAACGATTGCCTCGGTGTATGCCGTCTCTGTGCCGTTTATCGTGGCTCTCGGGCTTTCCGACCGCACCGTGGCCGTGAACCCGAAGACCAAATTCTGGACGAAGGCGGATGACAGGCTCTCGAAGGAGAGTGTAGGCCGCGGCGTTGTAGACCTTGAGGTGCTGGCTTCTCTCGATCCGACGGTCCTCATTCACCGCTCCAATGATCCGGAGACGGTCAAGGCCGTGGAGAACCTCGGCGTGTCTGTTCTCTGTATCACGGTGGAAAACATGGACGACATCGAGTCGACCCTCACCATGATGGGAAAGTATTTCGGCGTTTCCGAACGTGCGGAAGAAGTGATTGCCTGGGAAAAGGGCAAGTTTGACTATGTAAAGAGTATCGTGGACAAAATCCCGGAAGCGGAGCGGAAAAAAGCGCTTCTGATGGGCGGAGAGCTGGGCCGGGTTTCCGGCAACGATATGCTCCAGTCCTGGATGATCGAGCAGGCAGGCGGAATCTGCGTGGTCGATGAGGGAGAAGATCACAACTGGATCAACGTGGGCGTGGAAAAGGTTTTTGACTGGAATCCGGACTACATCTTCTGTACAAGTTCCACCGCACTCGAGTACGACGAGTCGGATATGGCAAATGACCCCGCCTGGAGCGCCGTGCAGGCAGTGAAGGACGGGAATATCTATACTATCCCCGCGAAGACGGATTCCTGGGACATTCCGGGACTTTCCTGTGTGATCGGCACCATGTACATGCTGCATACCATGTACCCTGAGTATTTCACCGCCGAAGAACTGCAGGCGGAGGTGGATGAGTATTACACCTTCATGTTCGGAAAGACCTTCTCCGGTGACGAGATCGGATATACGTTAGAATAAAAAAGATTTATGAAACACGACAGACAGAAAAAGTTTTATCTTCCCTTCATGGCAGCGCTTCTTACGCTGCTTCTGGCGGCTGTCGTCTTTTCCGTCTGTGTGGGCAAATACCCGGTGACACCGGGGGAAAGCCTTCGGATCATTCTCCGGACCGTTTTCGGAAAAGAGACCGGAAGCCCGGAGATGACGGAAAACGTGGTCCTCAGGCTCCGGATCCCGAGAATCCTCGCGAGCGTCATTGTTGGCGCGGCTCTGTCCGCCGCCGGCGCGGCCTATCAGGGAATCTTCCGGAACCCGCTCGTAAGTCCTGAT
>JAZUHZ010000097.1:0-2985 GCA_045642005.1 Candidatus Avilachnospira sp. | reverse complement strand
TGCAAAGCTGTATTGTCTTCCTAAGACCCCTTGGCCCCCGACTTCCCGGAGAAGCCGGAGTACAATTATGTAAAAGAAGCGGACTACATTTCCGGAGCGGCCATCATGATCCGGAAGGAGCTCTGGGAGGAGATCGGAGGTTTTGATGAGCGATATGCGCCGGCTTACTGTGAGGATTCGGATCTTGCATTCGAGGTGCGCCGTCACGGAAAACGTGTGGTGTACGATCCCGCATCGGTGGTGGTGCATTTTGAAGGCGTTTCGAACGGAACGGATGTCAACGGAACCGGGCTCAAGCGTTACCAGGTAGAAAATCAGAAAAAATTCCGGGAAAAATGGGCGGAGGAGCTGAAAAACCAGTCCGTGAATACCGGAAATCCGAATCCGTTCCAGGCCAGGGACCGCTCGCAGAGAAAAAAGACAGTACTCGTGATTGATCACTATGTTCCGAAATACGATCAGGACGCAGGGTCGAAGACCACCTGGCAGTATCTCCGGATGTTCCTGGAAAAGGGCTACAATGTCAAGTTCCTTCCCGATAACTTTTTGAGAGAGGAACCCTATGCCACAAAGCTCATGCAGGCCGGCATTGAGGTACTCTATGGCGATTCAATCCGGGACACGATCTTTGACTGGATCGGAAAGAATCAGGAATATATCGATATCGCCTATCTGAACCGGCCGCATATCGCAATCAAATATATCGAATATCTCCGGCAGAACACCGGGATCCGGTGCATCTTCTACGGACATGACCTTCATTTCCTCCGGATCCGGAGAGAATTCGAACTGACGGGAGATATCCGGAAACGCCGTGAGGCGGACTACTGGAAATCTGTGGAGTTCCAGGTGATGAAAAATGCGGACAGGGTGTATTATCCGTCCCGGGAAGAGGCAGAGGCCGTCCATGAAGAGAATCCGGCGATTGATGTCAAGGCAATCACTGCCTACATTTATGACCGGGATGAGGAGAACAAACGGGAAGAACCGCTGCCGGATCAGAAAGAACGGGAAGGCATTCTCTTTGTGGGAGGTTTCCGGCATCCGCCGAATGCCGACGGTGTTTTATGGTTTATCCGGGAAATCTGGCCGGAGATTCATAAGGCCTGTCCGGAGATGAAGTTTTATATTGCCGGATCCCATCCGACAGAAGAAATCGAAGCACAGAACGGAAAGGACAACGTTGAGGTTTTAGGATTTGTCTCAGAGGAGAGGCTTCAGGAACTTTACCGTTCCGCAAGGATTGTGGTTGTGCCGCTACGTTACGGCGCCGGGGTAAAGGGAAAAGTGATCGAAGCCCTTAACGAGGAGAGTGCGGTCGTCACGACATCCGTCGGAGCCGAAGGAATCCCGGAGGCGCAGTCCGTGATGGCCGTGGCTGACCGGCCGAAGGATTTTGCCGGGAGGGTGATCCGGCTTTATGCGGACTCCCGGGAGGCAGAGGCAATGCGGGAAAAATGTGCGCCGTTTATCCGGAAATACTACAGTACCCGGGCAGCATGGAATATTATCGCAGAGGATTTCTATGGAAAAAAAGATTGAAACAATACTCGAGAATCTGATGGAGCGCTACCCGGTGCTTCTTCCGTGCCGGGAGCAGATTGCCCGTGCTTATGAAATCATGAAGGAATGCTATGACGGGGACCATAAACTCCTGATCGCCGGAAACGGCGGCTCCTGTGCCGATGCGGACCACATTGTCGGGGAACTGATGAAGACGTTTAAGAAACGCCGTCCGGTGGGAGAAGAACTCCGCAAAAAACTCAGGGAAGCCGATCCGGAAAACGGAGAGGTTCTTTCGGAGAAACTCGGCCTTTCCCTGATGGCTCTGTCACTTTCCAACCAGCAGACCTTAAATACCGCATTTGCCAATGATGTGGACGGGGATTATATCTATGCCCAGCAGGTGCTTGGCTACGGCCGCCCCGGGGATGTGTATCTGGCTATTTCCACTTCCGGCCAAAGCCGGAATATCCTGCATGCCGTACCGGTGGCCAAAGCGCTCGGGATCCGGGTGATCGGGCTCACGGGAAAGGATGGCGGAAGGCTCCGGGAGCAGGCGGATGTATCGATCGTGGCTCCGGCAGCGGAAACCTACAAGGTTCAGGAACTTCATCTGCCGATTTATCATGCGCTGTGTCTCAT
This sequence comes from Candidatus Avilachnospira sp., assembly GCA_045642005.1. GTDB lineage: Bacteria > Bacillota > Clostridia > Lachnospirales > Lachnospiraceae > Avilachnospira. The sequence goes on along the minus strand of JAZUHZ010000097.1, from coordinate 840 downwards.
GCTGGAAGAGACGTATTTTGAAGAATGAAACATCTTTTTGCCATAAGCGCATATCGGGAATCTCCGTATCTTGAGGAGTGTATTCAGTCACTTCTTTCCCAGAAGGAAAAGAGTGAGGTGATCCTTTGTACTTCGACTCCGTCGGAATATCTGAGGAAACTGGCACTTCAGTACGGGATTCCTTTTTTTGTACGGAACGGGACTTCTTCGCTTCGGGATGACTGGAATTTCTGCCTTGGAAAGGCAGCCGAACTGGGGGCGGATCTTGTGACGGTGGCGCATCAGGACGATGTCTACCTTCCGGAATATGCGCAGGAGGTAACAGGAATTTTCCGAAAATATGAGGACGGCCGGAGGGCTCTCGTGGTCTTTACGGGGGCGGGCAATATCGACGGGAATTCCCGGCCTTTGCCGGGAGAGGCGGAGCGGATCAAAAGAATCCTTCGCCGGCCGCTCCGATACCCGGGTCTAAACCGGTCCGTCTTCTGGAAAAAGCTGTCCCTTTCCTTCGGAAACAGCATTCCCTGCCCGTCGTGCACCTATCACATCGGGGCGCTTGGAAGTGAGATTTTCGCTTCAGAATACCGCTTTGTGATCGACTGGGACACGCTGCTTCGGATCGCGGAAAAAAGGGGCAGGATCGTGTGCATCGAAAAGCCGCTTGTGAAGATCCGTCTTCATGACGGAGCGGAGACTGCCCGCACCATCCGGGACGGGGAACGCCCGAAAGAGGAGTACGAGATCTTCCGGAGGCTGCACCTGAAACCGGTGGCGGATCTTCTGATGCATTATTACCGGAAGGCGGGGGAGATCTACGAAGAAGCAGAAAAGCCGTGAAAC
>JAZUHZ010000096.1:0-6556 GCA_045642005.1 Candidatus Avilachnospira sp. | reverse complement strand
GGGCTGGTCCGTGGCGGCGAGAACGATGATGCCCTCCGTTCCATCAAATCCGTCCATCTCCGTCAGAAGTTGATTGAGGGTCTGCCCGCGCTCATCGTTGCCGCCGAGGCCCCCGCTTCCTCTCTTCTTTCCGATGGCATCGATCTCATCAATAAAGATGATGCACGGCGCCTTCTTTTCCGCTTCCTTAAAGAGGTCTCTCACCTTGGCAGCGCCGAGACCCACAAACATCTCCACGAATTCGGAACCCGAAATCGAGAAGAACGGCACGTCCGCCTCACCGGCCACCGCCTTCGCGAGAAGGGTTTTTCCGGTTCCGGGAGGGCCCACGAGGAGCGCACCCTTCGGGATCTTGGCGCCGATAGCGCGGTACTTCTTCGGATCGTGGAGGAAATCCACCATTTCCGCCAGCAGTTCCTTGGCCTCGTCCTCGCCGGCCACGTCCTTAAAGGTCACGCCGGTCTTATCCTTTACATACATCTTGGCGTTGGATTTTCCGAAGTTGCCGAACATGCCGCCGGCCCCGCCGCCCTCTGTAAGGCTCCGGGAAAGCCGGACGCCGAGCCAGATCATGATGGCGAAGGGGAAGAAGTTATAGATCAGCACCCAGATCGGGGAGATCGTAGTCGGGATCTCCTGCGTAAAGTGCGCGCCCGCTCCGTAGAGCCGGTCCACCTCGCCGAAATACTCGATCCGGCCGGTCTCATAGACCGCTTTGCCGCCGTTTTTCAGCGTATAGCGGATCTTCGAGGTATCCATCTGCACCTCGTCAATCGTCTCGTTCACGATGGCATTGAGGAAATCGTCATACCCGACCTGCACCACGTTGCGGTTCGCAAGCCAGGGAAGCACCACCGTATTTAATACGATAATAATACCGATAGCGATGAGCCAGTAGATGACCATCTGCTTTCTCGGCTTTTTGATATGATTATTGCTGCCGTCGTAATTGGACTTATCCGGATCGTTCTCGTAATCAAATATATTGCCTAATTTTGCCATATTTCACCTTGTATTTTTTTAGAGTAAAAGCGCGGAAAGGACATTTTCCCCCGCGCTTTCTATCATACGTTATTTCCGGGATTTTCACAAGCTTTCCCGCTTTGAATTCACAGAACATTCACCGAGTTTATCATTCTTTCAGAATATGATTTCTCGCATCCCTGATGAAACTTGCAATGATCAGGCAGATCACGATACCGATGGGAAAGGCCGCGATGATGGAAACGGTCTGCAGGTTGTTCATGCTGGACTCGGAGAAAATGAGCGCAATGGGAAGCGCGATCAGCATGATCGCCCAGAACAGAATGCAGGTCTTTCCCGGTTTCTCATCATCCTTCATTTCCTTATAGGAATAGGCGCTGGCCACGAGCGTGATGGAGTCAAATGAGGTCGCATAAAAGGCGATCATGGAGACGATGAGAAGCACCGCCGCGATCTGCCACAGAGGAAGTGTCCTGATCACGGCCATAATGGTCTCATAGAGATCGTTGCCCGATGCATGATAGAAGGAAAGCACATCGAACGTCCCGTGCATGGTGAGCCCGAGGGAATAGTTTCCTAATATAATAAAGGAAATAAAGGTCGAAGCCAGTCCGAAGGCATAGCCGCCGAGGATGACTTCCTTCACCGTACGGCCCCTGGAAACGGAGCCCATGAAGAAGGGCGCTGCCACACACCAGACCATCCAGTAGGCCCAGTAGAAAATGGTCCAGTTCTGCGGGAAATACGAAGTCCGGAGCGCATCGGTCCAGGTGGCCAGGCCGATAAAGTTCTGGGCGAGATTGCCGATGGCGGAGAACCCGGTCTCGAGAATGTACACCGCCTCATTTCCCAGCACCAGCACAAAAATGAGCAGCGCGCCGAACACATACATGCAGATCTGCGCCAGGAATTTCACGCCGCCCATGCCGCGAAGCACGGAAACCGTGTAAACCAGGCAGATGGTGATCAGAATGGCGATCGTGAGCCACTTCGAATCCTCCACGCCGAAGAGCGCCGTCAGCGCCCGGGAAAGAAGGGGCGTGGCCAGGCTGAAGGTAGTGGCGGTGCCGGCGATCAGGGCAATCACCGCGAGAATATCAATCAGTTTGCCGGGAAGTCGGTCGGTCCTGTCCCCGAGAATGGGGCGGCAGGCTTCGGAATATTTCTGCTTTTTGCAGCCGCGGACATGCAGCATGTAGCCGAAGGCCGCTGCCAGCGTCGCATAAAAACTCCAGGGAATGGGGCCCCAGTGGAAAAGCGGAATGGTCGACGCCCAGTCCTGCACGCTGCCAAGCTCCGCAATGTGCGGTTCATCGGCATAGAGCATCCACTCACAGAGAGAATAGAAAAGAATATCGGCGGCAATGCCCGCGGTAAACAGCATGGAGGCCCAGGTAAAGAAACTGTACTCCGGCTTTTCTCCGGGCTTTCCGAGACGGATCTTCCCGATGTCCGAAAAAGCAAGATACAGAGAGATTAAAAGAACACCGAGCCCGATCACCAGATAGTATAGTCCGCACTCATCGCCGAGAAAACTGCGGATCGCCCCGAGCGTTGTCGTGGAGCCTTCCGGATCCAGGACAAAGAAGCCGCAGAGCGCGGCAATGATGATAAACGGGATAACGGTAGTAGCGGGATCGATTTTCCGGAAGCTTTTCATGTTCATTTTCTCTAAATTTCTCTGAATTTTGAACATAATACACTCGGAGCGGGGAGTTGTCAAGCAAAAATTGGGAAATGCACGAAATTCCGTTGCATATTTCCGGAAGTTTTCAGAGACGACTGAAAATGGTTCTTCTTAAATTGTTCGTCTTTTCCGGGTTATAGTGGACACCTGCGGATCTTGGGGCTTTGTCCACTCTGTATGGAAATTTTTTTTGCCTCTGTCCACTACAGTTTTTTTAGAATCTTCAGAAGAAGAGTGGTCAAATGACTTTCAAAACCGATTTGTCCACCATTATGATAAATAATGAATCATCCAGGAAGAACCAAAATCAGCCGATCCTGACAAGTATCAGGTTCGTGGGGATTGATCAGGGCTATTTCGGGGAACTCTATCCCGATCCCCACCAGCCGCGGTAGGTAGAGATTTGGATTTTCCTGATTTATACCTACGCGCGGTAGGTAGAGATTTGGATTTTCCTGATTTATACCTACGCGCGGTAGGTAGAGATTTGGATTTTCCTGATTTATACCTACATCCGTAGGTAGAGATTTTAATTTTTTTGATTTATACCTACATCGGTAGGTAGAGATTTTGATTTTCTCGATTTATACCTACATTTGGTAGGTAGAGATTTCATTTTTCGCGATTTATACCTACATCCGTACGTAGAGATTTCATTCTTTTGATTTTATACCTACATCGGTAGGTAGAGATTTCATTTTTCTCGATTTATACCTACACAGACTGGTCGTCTGCCCCGGGATGGTTGACTTTCCTCCCGCGCCCGGGTCGTGACTGCCTTAGGGATCCTGTTACTCCTTCCAAAGTCAGTAGAGAATCGGGAGATCGGGATTTTCTACTGTCTGCCATTTTAAAAGACAGTAGAGAAATGAAAAATCCGGATTTCTCCCGTCTTTTTTTGCAGCAAAGACGGGAGAAAATCGAAAAATCAAAATCTCTACTGTTCCAACGCTCCAAAAGACGGGAGAAAAATGAGAAAACCGTAATCTCTACTGTCTTTTGCCTTCAAAAAGACGGGAGAAAATCGAAAAAATAAAATCTCTACTGTCTTTAAAAACCAGAGACAGTAGAGATTTTAAAAAACTGATTTTTATACTGTTTCCCGGGGGTCTTTCCCAGGGGAAACGGGAGTGCCGGCCCGGCATTTCATATCAGAACAGCCATCACTCCAGCATCATGATCATATCACTCCAGAATCATGATCATATCAGAACGGCAATTACTACAGAATCATGATCTTATCAGAACGGCCATCACTTCAGGATCGTGATCACACCTGAGACGGCGACAAAGACGTAGATGATTTTTTTGAGAAGAGGCCCGTTGATCCTGCGGGCAATGCGGAGGCCGACCTGCCGTCCGACGATGATCGCGGCAATGCCGAGGATCGTATATGGAAGAAGGTCGATCGTGTAGATCCCGCGGAGGATCCGGGTCACGAAACTGAGAATGCTTCCCATAAAGAAATTGAACTGAGTGCTGGCAATGTAGACTTCTCCGAGCGGCAGGATATTGGAATAATATACCGCCATGAGGGGGCCGCCGATCCCGAAGAATCCGCTGGCGAGACCCGAAACGCCCGTGGCAAAAAGCATGGTGCCGGTGCCTTCCCGGAGCCGGATCCGTTTGGCAAGGAAGAAATAGTAAAGCGCCAGCGCGATCAGGAAACCGCCGTACACAAGGCCGATCACCTTCATGTCGAGGTACCGGATGAGCAGAATGGCGATCTGGCTGATGATCACATAAAGCACGGTAGGGATGCTGCTCTTTCGAAAATCGATTTTTTTCCGGAATTTAATGGTCAGGGAACCGCTCAGGGCCATACCAATGGCGGCCGAAAGGGCCGGGGCTTTTGTGATGTCAAAGAAGTACGGGAATACCAGCATCATGACGATGCCGCCGCCGAATCCGGTGACGGTCTGGACGACGCCGCCGAGGAAGGAGAGAAGCATGACGATGATGAGTTTTGTTAGTTCCATAGATACCTTTCTGCATGAGCGGTGTGAAACACTCCCTGTGTGAAACATCAGAGATGTTTCACGCAGAAAGCGTTTCACACCGCTCATGTTGGTTTTGTCTCGCTGTGACTTCGGTTTCACGCCGCTCATGTTGGTTTGTGTTTGCACGACGGCTAACGTTTCGGCAGGTTATGACGGCTTACCTCAGGCGGTCGGCGACGGTGTAAAAGTCGTAGTAGAGGCCTTTTTGGGCCATGAGTTCTTCGTGGCTGCCCTCTTCAGCGAAGCCTTCGTCTGTCAGCACCACGATGCGGTCGGCATGCTTGATGGAGGAAAGCCGGTGAGCAATGGTGATGGTGGTGCGGCCTTCAGAAAGGGCCTGCAGAGATTTTGCCACCTCAAATTCGCTCTCGTTGTCGAGAGACGAAGTGGCTTCATCGAGGATAATGATCTCGGGATCTTTGAGGAAGATGCGCGCGATGCTGATTTTCTGCCGCTGCCCGCCGGAAAGCTTGACGCCGCGCTCTCCCACATAGGTGTCATATCCGTCCTTTAAGGACAGGATAAATTCATGGGCGCCGGCCTTCTTCGCGGCCTCCACCGCCTCCTCGCGGGAAGCACCGGGGCGGCCGTAGAGGATATTCTCCAGAATGGTGCCCGAGAAAAGGTAGACATCCTGCTGAACCATGCCGATATTTGTCCGGAGACTCTTTAAGGTGATCTTCCGGATATCTTTGCCGTCGATGGAAACCGTTCCGTCCGTTACGTCATAAAACCGCGGGATCAGGTTGCAGAGCGTGGTCTTTCCGGCACCGGAGGGACCCACAATGGCCAGCTTCTCACCGGGATGAACGGTCAGATTGATATGAGAAAGCACCCGGTTTTTGTCGTCCGGATATTCGAAGGAAACATTCTCAAACCGGATCTCTCCTTTTACCTCCCCAATGGGAACGGCGTCCGGCTCATCGAAGATCTCGATCTCGGCATCCATGATCTCGAGGAACCGCTCGATGCCGGTGATGCCGCGCGTGAACTGCTCCACATAGTCCACGATCCGGCGCACGGTGGTCACGAGGGTGGAAATATACATGATATAGGCCACGAGATCGCCGGCTGTGAGGCGCCCTTTTGTGATCATGTATCCGCCAAGGACGATGACCGTTAAGTACATGATGCCGTCCACAGAGCGGGTGGTCGTCATGAAATACGCCATATATTTGTACATCCGGGTCTTGATCTCGAAGTAGCGGTGATTTCCCTTTGCAAATTTCTCGCACTCCAGGTCCTCATTGGCAAAGGCTTTTACCACCTTCTGCCCGAGCAGCGAGTCCTCGATATTGGCATTCAGCTCGCCGATGTGCACACGCTGTTCCCGCTGCACCTTCCGGAAATAGGCGTTGATCTTCATGCAGATGAGGAAGGCAGCCGGAATCAGGAGAAAGAGGACGATCGTGAGCGGCGCGTTGATGCGCACAAGGACGATAAAGGAAACGATGCCTTTGATCGCGGCGATGAGGAATTCCTCGGGGCAGTGATGGGCGAATTCCGTCACATCAAAGAGGTCGTTGGTGATGCGGCCCATGATCTGACCGACTTTCGTATTATTAAAGTAGGTGTTCGAGAGTTTCTGCAGATGCTCATAGGCGTCCGTCCGCATGTCGGTTTCCATGTGGGTGCCGATCACGTGGCCGTTATAGGTCATGAAGAACTGGGCCAGCATGTCGAGGATCCGGAGACCGAGGTACAGAAGGCCGAGTTTTCCAACAGTTTCGAAGGTAAGGACGGCGCCCTCGGTAAGACCGGTATTGGTGATATATTTGAGGATCACCGGCAGCACCAGTTCGCAGACCGTGGTCAGCGCGGCGCAGAAGAGGTCGAGGATTTCGAGCCAGCGGTATTTTTTATAGTACGGCCAGAAGCGACGGAT
>JAZUHZ010000095.1:0-9467 GCA_045642005.1 Candidatus Avilachnospira sp. | reverse complement strand
CATCCGTCGGTTCCGGGCTCACGGTGCCTTCACCGTCGGCAAGTTTGATCTCGGCATAGGACACCGCCGTACCGGTAAATGTCATGGAGCTTCCGTTGATCATATCCCGGACCATTTTGGCTGCCGAATCCATCATCAGATAGTCCTGCTGCTGTTCACGGGTCCTCTGTGTTCTCCTGGCATTACTGTACGCGGCACTCACAAGGACCGCGGATACCATAATGGCAAGCAAAAGAGCCATCAGAGCAAAAATGATGGAAAGGCCATTTTTACTATTCAGTTTACCACGGATTCTACTCGACATTTGCGGACGGATTTCCCTCATATACTTTATGATTGTCAACATGCCGTTTATAAAAATAGACCTGATTTCCTCCCCCGGTATATGCCGCTTTTGGACCATTTACAATTAATTCTGCTGATCTCCATTCCCCCAGGCCAAACGGCACATAGGTTGTGTTGCTGCCATAGGTCCAGTATGATTTATAATACCTGGATTTATCATCATAATAACCGCTCGAATCATTCACGTGTTCTGCAAGTGAAATGAGTTCATAACCCCATTTTGAGGGATTAATTAATTCCACCGGGAAACCCAAAAAGTACCCACCTGTATAGTGGCAGTTCGCCCCCAGATACCTGTTATACTTCTCATTAAAAATTGTGAATGTGTCCCCTGTTACGGTGATATACCAGGTAAAACCGTCTGTCGGATTCTCAATATAGCTTCCGTTTCCGCTTCCCTTTATCACTGCATTATTCTGGGCTATGATGTTTCCGTTACTGTCCATTCCTAAAGCATACTGCGTACCGGAGCTTCCGCTTGTGAGAATATAATAGTCTGAAATCAGATTGGATCCATTCACATAATCATACTGATTCCCTGTACGAACCCATTTGGCATATAACGATTTCACACCGGTTACACTGAAGACCGTTTTCTTATTTTCTTCGGATTCTCCCGATTCTACCACCTCTTTGGTATATCCGGTCAGAATTGTTGCTACCGCACCGTTCGGATTCATGATTTCCGTTGTGCTATGGTACGGACACCAGGCAGAAAGAACACAGTCTTTATATAACTCTCCCGCGGGCAGACCCGGTTTCACATAAGAACTGCCCAGAGCATTCTGGTTGTCACTCGGACCATATTTTTTATACCCGCCCTCATATCCGGCAGAGTAAAGCACGATCCCGCGCCAGTGTGCGACAGCCGTTATATTCTTTTCCACGTTAGAAGATGCGGTTAGTTCCTCTCCATTATCTGAATCATAGAATCCTTCGAAGGAGAATATGCTTTCGCCAAACGGATGTCCGTTTTCATTCATCTTCGCAGTATTGAATGCTGAACCGTAATCTACATAGTAATCACCGGATTCAAACGGCACAGCACCTGCGGACGTTGCTGTTGACTTTACCAAAACATCCCCGGCATTATAAACGACTTTACACTGCCATTTTGAATAGAAATCTTCATTTGACTGAACCGGTCCCGCAGCCGGATTTCCCGAACAGGCTGCATTGTCAAACCATCTCCCTGTCAAATAAAGGTCATCCGGATTTTCAAACCGATCCTGATCCGGAGCGATTTCTGTTATCGGCGTATTATAATCAACCAGGTCATCCGGTTCCCATGTATTATCCTCTTCCGGCTCCAGCCTCACTGTAGTAAATGTAACGGCGCATTGAAGTCTTCCAAATACCGTAAGATCCGATTCGATAGGAAAGTTACTCTCAACAACTTCACCCGGATTGATACAATTCTGTGAACTATACCAGCCGCGGCGGGAAAGGTCGCTGTAACCGCCCGGGAAATCACTCAATACGGGGGTAATATCCACAAGTAATGTTCCGGCGAGAACATCTTCTCTTTTAACAGAGGATACCTCGCTGCCCTCGAAATCCGTCAAAACGAATGTTACGTCATAAACGGGTGTATAAACCGCCACGAATGTCGTAACTTTTGTTACCGTAATTCTGGTCGACTCCTCCGTACTGCTTCCATTATGAAGATAGCCATCACTTCCTAAAGGATAGGTGATATCTGTTGCAGCGTCCTTCCATCCGGTCAGAACATACTTTTGTCCTGCATTATCGATATAAAACTTCCAGTCGCCGTCAGACACATAAGATGTCCAATCCGGACACTGAGCCGGCATACTTACAGCGGAAGAATCTGCCGGATCAAGCTGCTTTACCCGTTCGTTTTCCGGAGAGATTTTCAGATTGGCTGAATTGTTCCATATAATATACAGCCCCGGGATTCCTTCCCAGTCACCGTAATGATGCATCACCTCGCCTGTTTTTATCTGCGAAGGTGATGACCCGGTATAGTTGTAACGGAGCAGCATGGGGTACTCATACTTCCCGCGGCTGTCTTTTTCCGGAATTCCCGAAATATTATAAGGTGTTGTGGATGCTCCGCTTTCCGATATGGCGGATACAAATCTGTCGCCGAGATCCGCGATTTCTTTTTTATCGAATATCGTTCCTTTCTTATCTCCTGTCAGATAATCAAACACGGAATAAGAACCGCTTTTTGTCTTTACGGGATTGCTTCCGGAAATATAACCCGCGGCATCCGCAGGGGTTCCGAGCACATATCCGGCTGAATAACAACTTATTATGCTTGCTGTGGTCGCATTTCCCCCAAGTCCGCCGACATTCGTGGCCGCTGTTACATAACAGTCCGCATATGAACCGGTCATGCTGACCGATTCCGCGCTGCCGAATAATCCACCGGCACTTGTCCCGCCGCTGATCACAGAGGATGCCGAACAGCCTCTGATCATGAGTTTTCCCGTGGAGGCGCCTACAAGTCCCCCGGCACCGGAACCGGAACCTGCTGAAATTCTCGGCCAGAGGGCATCACCGCTTTTTTTCGTCAGATTTTCATAAAGAAGATAAGAAGAGCAGTTTGTGATCGCCACACTGCCTTCTGTCGTACCCGCCAGGCCACCGGCATTTCCGGTGGCTTTTATCTCGGCGCCGATCAGATTGATTCCCAGGATCCTGCTTCCGCTGAAAGTATCGAAAAGGCCTCCGTTGCCCGTTGTATCCACCTTCAGCCCCTGAATCGTCCTTTCGGCATACGTTCCGTCGGTATTGGAAGCAACAAGCATAGAAATATGTGAATTGCTGATTGGGTCAAATGTTCTTCCCGGATACAGGCTCCCCCAAAGGTTGGTATCGGACAAATCCGTAAAGTCAATGCTTTTGTCAATGACGGCGGTAATAGCTCCGGTTGCCGGAAAACGTTCCGCATCCAGGTTCTGCAGGTGTCTCCCATACCGTACGGTTACGATATTTCCGTTTTTTGCGGCAAACAGGCTGTTTGTCACAGCGGAAACTGTCGGAGTCACTGACGTCCCGTAAGTTGCAAACACGGAAATTTCAAGGTCTTCCCCTGGGATGAAGGCGGAAAAGAAAGGATTCTCCGCAAATGACGTGGTTACCGAATCTATCACAAATTCATATGTTTTTTCGCCTGCGGGTATATCTGCCGTAATGACAGCCGGCTTGTTTGTGGTTTTCCCCCTGACTGTAATTGTCAGACTCGCCCCCGGATGACTCAGTTCAATACGTGCTTTCAGAATATCTTTGTTGATAATGCTCAGACTGCAGCGGTAGTCAGGAACGGAAGAATATGCTGTGCCGGGATACTCCGGGTTTACGATGTTGCTTTCGGAATCGTGAATTCCATAATATCCCACTGTTCCTGCGCCATTGGCCCTGAATCCGTTCTTTTTTTCAATAACAGCCGCTGTCAGGCCATCAGGTGCAACTGCCTCACTGTAAAAGGCCTCATAGACAATGCCGGTTAAGGGATTGAATGTAATCGCCCAGTGATTCCCCAGAATATCCTCTGACACACTTTCCGAAAGAAATTCTCTGTTCCCGTTTGAAGTGATTCTTTTTGTAGTTTCCCCTGAATACTTCTGAAAAACCGACGCCCCGTTGGCCGCATAGAGTTCCGTGATCCGGTTCTGTGCAGCATTGAAAAGAATCTCGGCATTGGAGTCATAATGAAGCTGATTCAGTTTTTTTCTGTAGTTGGAAATACCTACCGCACCCACACCGCATAAGACAACGATGATGGCCACGACGATCATCATCTCTGCCAGGGAAAATCCTTTTCTGTTTTTGAATATTTTCTTCATCTGCGATATTTTCTATACCAAAACTAGGCAGTACCAGTTGCTGCCCGTTTCCATTTTCTCTTACCCCATAAAAATAAGTGCGGATAGACTCATCCGCACTTATTGTACTTTATTCTGTGCATTTTTTCAATAGTTTTATTAACAGGCGTTTATACTGTTCATAACGCTGTTGAGGTAACCGTGATACGTGTAAAGATTCCCCGCTGCGCGCGGAATGACGGGTGGGTGCCCGGAATGACGGAGGGGTGCCCGGAATGAAGGAGGGGTGCCCGGAATGAAGGAATGCTTTTTGCTAAACCAGAGAAAAAAATTTATCTAACCAACCGGGAACCTTGTCTGTTAATATTTCCATCCCGGTTCCATTCCATTTTGCAAAGAGACTGAATGATTTTGTATTATCGTAAAAGAAGACGGAATCGCACTCCTTAAGGATGGCTTTCATGTTCGCGAAGCTTTCCTGATATCTTCTTTCCACGTCCTTATCCGAGATTCCATGACCGCCACTTTTTACCCGAAGCGCAATCCGCTCTTTGCAGATTGTCGAACTGTCAACACCTACATAATAGATTATGATCCGGTATCCCATACTCTTCGCCTTTTGAACTCCTTTAAGGATAGTTTTGCCGCTGAGTGTGGTTTCCTGGCAGAAGGAATCTCCGTTTTCCATATACTTATTCACCAGTAACAGAGCTTCTTTGGCCGCTTTCAGCAAGGTTATCCGACTGTCACATTCTCCTAATCCTCTGGCAATTTCATCAGCATTTACATAAGGAAGATCACAGAGATGCGGCAAGGATGCACGCAAAGTAGACTTTCCAGTGCCATTAGCACCCGCAAACAAAATGTAGTATTTTTCAGAAAACACCATTTCGTATGCACTCTTTCTGATTTTCCTGTAAACGGAAATTGTATATACTGGTAATAAACGCCCGTTCCTCTTTGTTCGTGGTTTTATCTATAATATCCAGGAACAGACCAAGGTCCATTTTCATGCAGTATTCGTACATCTCTTTTAAGGCTTCCTGTTCCATAAATAAGCTCCTTTCCCGCTCAGTTATTTGTAATACTACCACAAAGATTGCTATTCCTCAAGTCAGATTCCTCGCTGCGCTCGGAATGATGAAGGCTGTTATTCTACTTTCGTAAACACCATCGGATACATTCCCTGGAGCATTTCAGGGACGTCTTCGCCGGGTACGGTGAGACTGCCGGTTTCAAGGTCCATGAGGAAGATATCGGTATCTCCCTTGGAGTCGGTGGCGATGATCTGTCCGTCCTTCACTTCGTAGGTGCCTTCGTCCTCCATGGGGATGGCGGCGAATGCTTCCTCAAAGGAGGCATCGAGAAGGTCGCCGATGCTGAGTCCGGAGACGGAAGCAAAGAGGTCTTCCAGGTTGTCAACGCCGAGAAGGGTATACATGATCTCGAGGCTGATGCCCTGAGCCGCCAGTTCCTCCTCGAGGGACCGGGCAAAGTAGGCAAGAAGTCCCTGGGCCAGGGCCTCCTTTACGGCTTCCATATCCGCCCGGAAGCTTTCTTCATCCACGGACTGGATGATTTTTCCGTCCTCTGTGAAGGTGACAATGGTATTGATCCCGAGTTCCACGCCGTCTAAAAGATCGGCGGGATTGAAATCGCCGTCACCGAAGGAATCGTCCACGCCACCGAGGAAAATATCGGTATAGTCGATCTTTCCGGTCTCGTAGGTGCCGGGAAGCCTGCTTTCGATCCATTTGTCCGTTGCTTCGGAAAGAAGGGCATTCGCATCGCTGTACTCCCCGAGCTCTTCGAAACCTTTTACCGCGTTCTCGTAATCTCCGGTGCTGAGCTCGTCTTTAGCGATGTCATATTTGCACTCGAGGATCTTGTCGGCGCTGTCTTTGAAATCTCCAAGTTCCTGGAAAGCTTTCAACGCGCCTTCGAAGTCTTTCTCCGTCAGTTTCCCGTCGGCGATTCCGTATTTACACTCCGGGACCTTTCCGGCGCTGTCTTTGTACTCTCCGAGATCGGTGAAGTCTTTTAAAGCCTCTGCAAAATTTCCGCCCGTAAGTTTCCCGTCTGCAATCTGGTAGCGGCACTCGAGGAGCTGCCCGGCGCTGTCCTTATACTCTCCGAGTTCTGTAAAAATGGCCGAAGCCTCTTCGTAGTTTCCCTGTGCGAGGGCCTCTGCCGCCTTCTTATAGTCGGATGACTTGCATCCTGTGAGAAGAAGGGCTGCCGAAAGGACCGTGATCAGGGCCAGTTTCTTTTTCATCTCTTTCTTCATAGGTTCCTCCCAAAATCTGACAACTGTTTTCGTATACTTAAAAAGTATACATTCTTTTATACGCCTGTCAAACAGAAAAGGAGCAATGCACTGAAAGTTCCTCCAAGTCCTCCCGGGTATCCACGTCACGAAGCTCGAGAGGATCCTCCACCTCCATCACGCGCAGAAGCTCCGGATGGCATCCGATCACCACCCGGCCGCCTTTTCCTTCCGGAAGGGCGAGAAGCTCCGGAAAGAGAGCCTTCGGAAACCACACCGGGCTTCCCGGCTCCCCGGCCGCGGTAACGCGCCAGATTCTGTCCGGCTCCTCCGCGGCTTTCGCAAGAAGCTGCTGCACGGTCTCCCGCCCAAGAAGCGGCTGATCGGACTGCAGAATCATGCACCCCGTGACTTCCTTTTCCATGATTTTCTGAAAGCCGAGGCGGATCGTATCGTTCCGGCCCGGAAGGTCATGGAGAATCGTCTCGATTCCCTGTTTGCAAAGATACGCCGCTGTTTCCTCATTTCTTGTAACGGCCACGCGGGAAAGGAAAAGACCGTCGGTAGCCAGAAGGACTCTATGGATCATCGGCTCTCCGCCAAAATCCGCCATGAGCTTATTGCCGCCGAAACGCTTCCCGAGACCGGAAGCCATGATCACCGCGCCGGAAGAAAACCGGGACGGTGCCTCTATGGAATTCTTTTCTTCTCTTTTGTTCTGAATCGCCGTCTGCATGTTTCACCCAAAAATAACCGATTTCCCTGAAAATATACCGAAGTATACCATCCCGCGGCTTCCAAATCAAGCAAAGATGCGGTATACTTATGCTGGTAGAAAACAGAAGTGAGGAGGGTTTATGTTTACCTCGAAAAATTATGTCCGGGCGCAGTCCCTTGAGGAAGCCTGGGAACTTAATCAGAAAAAAAGAAACCGGGTGATCGGCGGAATGCTGAGGCTGAAAACGGGGGAAGGGTCGTACGACACCGTGATCGACCTTTCCGACCTCGGGCTTTCCGGCATCACGGAAACAGACGATGCCTTCGAGATCGGCGCCATGACCACCCTCAGGGACCTCGAAACCCACGAGGGTCTTAACCGCTACAGTGAAGGCGCGGTACGGAAAGCTCTTCAGGATATCGTGGGGGTTCAGTTCCGGAACATGGCCACCGTCGGCGGAAGCCTCTACGGGCGGTACGGTTTTTCCGATGTGCTCACCCTTTTTATGGCCATGGATTCCTATGTGGAGCTCTATCAGGGCGGGATTGTCCCTCTTTCCGAATATGCCTCCCGGAAACCGGACCGGGATCTTCTCTTAAAACTCATTGTCCGCAAAACTCCGGGGCATTTCAGTTACCGGGCCGTGCGGATCACAAAGACCGATATCCCGGTTCTTGCTTGCGCCTGTTCCGTGCTTTCCGGAAAATCCTGCGCCGTGATCGGAGCACGCCCCGGAAAAGCCGTGCTTGTCCCGGATGAGGGAGGGATTCTAGCCGGGGGCCTCCCGACAGAAGCCATCGAAGAGTTTGCCGGGCTTTGCGCTTCTTCCGTACGAACCGGAAGCAACGCACGGGGAAGCGCGGCGTACCGCACGCACCTCGTCCGCGTCCTTGTCGCGGAGAATTTTCAGAAGATCGGAGGAACTCTGGGATGGAGATCATGATCACCTTAAACGGAAAAAAGGTCACGGGTGCGATTGAACCGGACCTTCTGCTCATCGACTTTCTAAGAAAGCACGGATGCAAAAGTGTGCGCCGCGGCTGCGAAACCGCTGGCTGCGGGATCTGCACGGTTTTTTTAGATGACAAGCCGGTTCTTTCCTGCTCCGTTCTCGCGGCCCGCGCGGACGGTCACCGGGTAGATACGCTCGAGGGCCTCGAAGAAGAGGCGGCCCCCTTCCTCGGTTTTATCGCTGACCAGGCGGCAGACCAGTGCGGCTTTTGCAACCCCGGCTTTGTCATGAATACAATCGCCCTCCTCCGGGAAAATCCGGATCCCACGGATGACGAGATCCGCGCTTTTCTCGCAGGAAATCTCTGCCGCTGCTCGGGATACGACGGCCAGCTGCGCGGAATCCGCGCCTTCTTAACATCCCGCCAGGGGAAAGGAGCTGCCGATGAAAGATAAGGAACTCAGATATGTCGGAAAATCCGTTCGAAAAAAGGACGCTCTCCAGCTTCTTACCGGAAAGCCGGTCTATACCGGGGATAAGATCCCCGAGGATGCTCTCTCCGTTAAGCTCCTCCGGAGCCCGCATGCCAATGCACTCGTGGAATCGATTGACACTGCGGCAGCCCTCCGGGTCCCCGGCGTAGTGGCTGTCTATACCTGGAAGGATGTTCCGGATCACCGCTTTACCATTGCCGGGCAGACCTATCCGGAGCTTTCTCCCTGCGACCGTCTGATCCTTGACCGCCATGTGCGGTTCTGCGGGGACCCGGTGGCTATCGTCGCAGCGGAAAATGAAAAGGCAGCCGAAAAAGCCTGCCGTCTGATCCGGATAAGCTATGAGGTTCTCCCGGCCGTCACGGATTTCCGGAAATCTCTCGATAACAATGTCCTCGTCCACCCGGAGGAAAACTGGAACGCCGTGGTGAACGTGGGCGGGGATGTAAAAAGAAACCTCGTGGCAAGCGGTCACGATACGGACGGAGACGTGGAAGCAGTGCTTCGGGACTGCGACATCGTCCTGGACCGCATCTATCACACCAAAGCCTTTAACCAGGCCATGATGGAGACCTTCCGGACCTTTACGGAGCTGGATGCCTACGGAAGACTGCATGTGATCTCCTCCACCCAGGTCATCTTCCACTGCCGCCGGATCCTTTCTCTGGCTTTCGGGATCCCGAAAAGCCGGATCCGGGTGGAAAAGCCAAGGATCGGCGGCGGCTTCGGCGCAAAGCAGACAGCCGTTTCGGAGATCTATCCCGCCTTTGTCACCTTACAGACCGGCCGTCCCGCCTATCTCTGCTACTCCAGGGAGGAATCGCAGATTGCAGGTTCTCCCCGTCACGAGATGGAGATCCGGGTACGGATGGGCGCCGATAAAACCGGAAAGATCCGG
>JAZUHZ010000094.1:0-3526 GCA_045642005.1 Candidatus Avilachnospira sp. | reverse complement strand
CGGCGCAAAGAAGCCTCGATACCTCCGATCACCACGGGAACGTCCTTGAATTTTTTCTTTATGAGATTACAGTACACAAGGACTGCGCGGTCCGGCCGCTTTCCGGCTTTTCCGCCCGGCGTATAGGCATCTTCATGACGGCGCTTTTTATTCACCGTATAATGATTGACCATGGAATCCATATTACCGGAAGACACCAGAAAGGCAAGCTTCGGAGCCCCGAAAACGGCGATACTTTCCGGATCATTCCAGTCCGGCTGGGAAATGATTGCCACTTTGTATCCGGCATCCTCAAGTACCCGGGAAATGATCGCAGTACCGAAAGAAGAATGGTCCACATAGGCATCTCCTGTCACATAGACAAAATCCGCCTGTTCCCATCCTCTTTCCAGCATTTCTTCTTTTGTCAGCGGTAAAAAGCCGTTATTCTTCATTTTTTCCCTGATCTGTTCTTTTCACGCATCAGAATCTCCCTGTCTGTAAGTCCCAGCCTTGTTGAAAGGTTCAGTAAAACGAACGGGATCATAAACTGGTCAAATCCGGTAACAAGGAAATCGAGGATCGTATCGACAGCGATACAAATGACAAGAGCCTCTTCCGGAAGCCCCAGAATCGAAATCAGCATCGTATAGGCAATCACGGAACCGCCGGGAATCGGCGGTGTTGCCAGTGCAATCATAGCTGCCACCACGAACACGACAAAAACCCACGTCAGAGATTCTGTACTTCCGTATTTTTCCGCAAAAAACAGTGCCAGCATGGTGTACAAAAGGCCTGAGCTGGCCTTAAAGGTAACGATTCCCAGCGGAAGGCCGAAGGAATACACATTCTCCGGAATTCCGAGTTCATCCCGGCTTTCAATGATATTGGACCCGAAAGCCGCCGCACTGGAAGCCGTGGTAAGACCGACGATCAGGGTAGGAAGGCCCTTCCTGATCAGACGAACGGGGCGGATCCTGTTCACCCTCGAAGTATTGAGAATTACCACCGCTGAAGTAAGAAGGATAGCGATTGCCACAGCGATGACAAGTTTTCCGACAGTCAGGAAAATCTCCGTCTTATTGGACCAGATCATATCCGTAATTACAATAAACACAAAGAACGGAACCAGCCGGGAGATGATCTCGATCAGAAACTGTACGATCAGGCTCAGCTGTTCCGTTGCTTTCGCCACGGCGGTTGTTTTCTTTTCCAGAAACAGAAGCGCCACTCCGAACAGAACCGCGAGGAAAATAATCTGAAGCGTATTGCCTTCCATAAACGGACTCAGAATATTTCCCGGAATGATTCCAAGCAGCATGGAGAATACGTCGAATAATTCCCCGGAATTTCCCGCCTGTCCTGCCAGGTTGATATGAAAGAACGGAAGAGCCAGAAGACCGCAGACACAGACCGCCAGAAAAACCGTACCGAAATATCCGGTGATCATCCGACGACCGATCTGTTTCAGCGTAGCGGCATCTCCGATCCCATAGATTCCCCAGGCCACTGACAGAAAAATCATCGGACCGGCTACGGCACCGAGAAGATTGAGGAACGTATCATGCAGCATGGAAAGAAGGAGGCTCAGCGTTCCCCGGATACTGTCCGGTACAGAAAGGCCGGCAATTCCTACAAACGCGGCGCATAACACGGCAATACCCAGCTGCGCAAAACTTCCGAACTTCTTTCCGGGCATCTGGAAGGTATAGGTATTCTGTTCCCCGCTATATACATAATCCGGGGAAATCCCGATGTTTTTCAGCAGAGATTCCTGCAGTACGCCCTGATTCTTTTCCAGAAAGACATTTTTTGCCTTTCCATCCACCGAGATTGAAACAAACGGGCGGAAAAAGCGGACTCCTGTCACCAGCCGTACATGAAGTTCCTCTCCGTCATTTTCATCCAGATATTTCAGCAGAATTTCTTCTGTACTTAATGCGTAACGAAGAGTGTCTCTCGCTTCCGCCTTCTTTTCCCTGAAAAAACTCCTGACACGGTCCGAACACTCATCGATTGCGGCCGCATCCAGTACCGCTTCATAGGTATCTGCACTGTTTCTCTTAAAAAGCACTTTGTTTCTTCCTTTCACTCCGCCTTCCGCACTGCCGGAATCACCCGGAGGGCAATTGCTATCGCAATCATATACAGGATTGCATAAAATATAAACTCCACGGAATACGACCCGGTAAAGTCATAAATCGCGCTGGAAACATAGGTCCCGAAAGCCGTACTGATCATCGTGGCAACGGATACCCGCGAGACAAACGTAAGATACTCATCTCCGGTGGCATACTCCGCCACCAGCATCGGGGACATCATCGTGTTGACACAGGCGGAAAAACCCGAAAGGAAAGCCGCCGCGCCAATCACCGCCATAGGGAAACGGTACAGAAATGAAAGGCCCGTAAGACCGAGAATCGCGATGGAAAGAAAAAGTGCGAAGCTGTTACGCTTTCCGAATTTATCTACGCAGATCCCAAGAAGTGCCTTACTGGTCATATTGCCTGCCATCCCGCAGGAGACTAAAAGCGCTCCGTTTGCCGCGCCGAGCCCGGTCACGATTCCGAAATGGGCGAGCTGCTGCGGCACCGTCGATACGAGATAGGCAAAGATGGCAAAGACAAATGTATAAGCAAAAAGCCTCCTCTTTTCCTTCGGCGTATACAGGCTGTTATAATGTACCGCGGCCTCTTCACTCTTCCCGGTCGGACCATCCCCGGAAGACAACTCCTCTTCCTCCCCATACGCCCGCATTCCAAGTTCTGACGGACTCCGCCGGATAAAAATCAGAATAAATGGGACAGAAAGCACGATGATCAGAAGTCCGTTGACATAGGAGGCGAATCTCCATCCACGGCCTGCGATCAGCCGCTGCATGATGGGATTTGTCAGAAGGCCGGCCACCCCGGAGGAAAGCATCGTGATGCCCATGGCAAACCCGGCCTTTTTATGGAACCACGCATTGAGAATCAGCGGGATCGGCACATAAAGAAGGAAGGAACTGGAAAACCCGTTGATCAGATACATCCCCACAAACTGCCAGAGTTTTGTACAACGTCCCCTCAAAATATAAGAACTGCCATATAGAATTGCTGCCAGACAGAGAACAAGCCGCAGATCATTTTTCCGGATGATCTTATCAACGACCGTCATGAGTGCAAGCGCCGAGATCAGCCCGCCTGCGATCGTGACCGCCGTATACTTCGATATGGCAATGCCAAGGTCCTCTGCGATCGCAGCATTAAAAATCCCGGTAAGATTCACCCCGAGGCCCATTGTAGCTCCGTAGATCATGAAACAGGCGGCAAGAATCCACCAGGCATAATGAATTTTTCTCTGAAAATTTTTCTGCATTATTCTCTTCCTTAAACTACTGAAATATTATCAGAAGTAAAAAGGAACTTCAAGAAGAAATCCTTACCCTCTTTCCTGGATTTCTTTCAGTTTTCTCTCCCGGCGCTCTTTTACCTCTATCGGAATCTCCGAGATCTCTCCGGCACGCTTTAAGGCCTCGCGTGTCATCACCGGTCCCACAAGCTCATAG
>JAZUHZ010000093.1:0-13233 GCA_045642005.1 Candidatus Avilachnospira sp. | reverse complement strand
GACGGAAGAGCTGCCGTGGAGATCCTCAGGCAGAAGGGACCGGCGTATTTTGACTGCATTCTCATGGATATCCAGATGCCGTATATGAATGGGTATGAAGCAACGAAGGCGATCCGGGCCATGTATCCCGGGGCCGGGATTCCGATCATCGCGCTTTCCGCCAACGCCTTTGAGGAGGACAGAAAGAAATCTCTTGAGGCCGGCATGAATGCTCATGTCGCCAAACCCATTGTTGTCGAGGAACTGTTTAAGGTTATGACAGGATTCATCAAGTGATACGATAACGGATTTTCCGGGATGGCGTTCGGGAAAGGGGGAAACCAATGCAGGATTACATGTATTCGATCATCAGCGTGATCGCGCTGGTCATACACCTGGTCATCAATCCGGGCCTTCTGAAAATTGAAAATATCAAAGATAAAAAATCGAGAATGTATTTCTTCCTGATGATCTCGATCTTTTTCTATTATATCACGGATGCCTGCTGGGGCCTGTTCGCCGGTCTCAACAATATCCCGCTCCTGTTTCTGGATACCACGGTATATTTTGTGGCGATGGCGGCCGTCGTGATGTTCTGGGCGAATTATCTGATCACCTATCTGGAACTTGACAGCGTGTACAGCAAGGGTTTCCGGATTTTCGGCCTGACGTTCTTCTGCCTGGAAATTGCCGCACTGGCTGTCAATTTCTTCTATCCGTGTTTCTTCTGGTTTGATGAGATCGGTGCCTATCAGGGAGGCGTGCTCCGGAATACGGCGTTATGGGTCCAGGAGGGCATGTTCTTCTTTACGGTCCTTCTCACGCTCACGAAATCCGTAAAGCAGCAGGGAATCATGCGGAAAAGAACGCTGGCGGTTCTCTTTTTCAGTATCGGTATGTTTGTCACCAGCTTCCTGCAGATCCAAAATGCGCTGCTTCCGTATTATGCGATGGGCTGCCTGATCGGATGCACCGTTCTCCACGTATATATCGTGGAGGATGAGCGTGAGGAATACCGGCAGGTGATCGCCCGGGAGAAAAATGCGGCGGAAGCGGCAAACCGGGCCAAAACCTCCTTCCTTTTCAATATGTCTCATGATATCCGCACGCCGATGAATGCAATCCTCGGGTATGAGGTGATGGCAAGAAAGAAATCCACGGATCCTGTGGTCAACGATTACTTAAAGAAAATCGATATCGCGGGAAATCAGCTTCTGTCTCTGGTCAATCAGGTGCTTGAGATGTCCCGGATCGAGTCGGGAAAGGTGGTTCTTTCCGAGCAGAAAATCGATATGGATCAGAGTGCGGAGGTGGTTCGTACCATTTATGCGTCCCAGGCTGAACTGAAAGGCCTCCGGTTCTTTGTGGATGTCAGCAAGATCACGCACCGGCATGTGATCGGAGACAGTGACCGGGTTTCCCAGATCATGAATAACCTGATCGGAAATGCCATCAAGTATACCCGCGAAGGCGGTTCCATTTTCAATACCGTGGAAGAGGAGCCCTGTGAGATGCCAGGGTATGCCGTTTACCGCATGACGGTGGAGGACACCGGAATCGGAATGGAGGAAGAGTTTCTTCCTCATATTTTCGAGGAGTTTTCCAGAGAGGAAACCTCAACCGTCAGCCACATCCAGGGAACAGGGCTTGGCATGTCCATCGTGAAAAGACTGGTCGATCTGATGAACGGAACGATCGAGGTAACCTCAAAACCCGGCGTGGGATCAAAATTCATTGTGCGGATTCCTCTTCGGATCGATACGGAAACCGCCGCAGCGCCCGAAAAAGCGGCAGAGCACGAGGAAGTATCCCTGCAGGGGATGAAGATCCTTCTCGTGGAGGATAATGAGATGAACCGCGAGATTGCCGAGGAGATCCTTACCGAAGCCGGGGCCGAGATCGACACGGCCGAGGACGGGGTGATCGCAGTCGGGAAAGTGGAGAAATCAGAACCCGGACAGTACGATGTCATCCTGATGGATATTCAGATGCCGCGCATGAACGGGTACGAAGCAACGAAAAAGATCCGCTCGCTGCCGAATAAAGAACTGGCCGGCATCAAAATTATCGCAATGACGGCAAATGCCTTTGCGGAAGACCGGCAGAATGCGCTCGAAGCGGGAATGAATGACCATCTGGCCAAGCCAATCGATGTTCCGAAGCTTTTAGGAACGTTATCCGGTCTGAAAACGAAGTGATTTCAGCGGAGCTTCCGGAAAAAACGAAAAAGGTTTGCTCTACGCTTCGTAGGTACAAAAAAACCCTGAGATGATTTAGGATAGCATCCGGAGGTGATTTGTATGGACCAATATATCACCGGAGCAGTGATCAAAACCCTCCGGGAACAAAACCGCCTGACCCAGGCGGAACTCGCGGAAAAGCTTTCCGTATCGGATAAGACCGTTTCCAAATGGGAGACGGCAAAGGGGTATCCGGATATCACACTGCTGGAGCCGATTGCAAGGGTATTCGGGGTATCTGTGACAGAACTTCTTTCCGGCAATGCTGTCAGCAACCGGAACGGTTCCGCCAATATGCTGCGTTCCAAGTTTTACCGCTGCCCTGTGTGCGGAAATGTGATCCACAGTATGGGCGAAGCCGTGATTTCATGCCATGGGATTCAGCTCCTTCCCCTGGAACCGGAACTCTCTGATGAGAATCATAAGATTTTCATCGAGATGGTGGAGGATGAGTATTTTGTGCAGGTAGAGCATGAGATGCGGAAAGATCACTACATCTCGTTCCTGGCCGCCGTATCCTCGGACAGGCTGCAGATGGTGCGGCTCTATCCGGAAGGAAATGCCGAAACCAGGTTCAAGATGCGGGGCGTGAAAAAAATCGTTGCCTGCTGCAACCGGGACGGCCTCTTCTCCATCGATGTGAACCGTCATTTCGATGCCAGGGAAACATCCTATGACAGGAGCAGGGAACGAAGAGAACTGGAAAAAGCGGCAGACGCGCTCTTTGGAAAATAACTGAAAACGGAACTTTGTTCCCGGGTGCGGGTGGCACCCGGGAATTTTAGTGTTGCAGAGAAATCTTGTATGGGATATAATACAATAGAATGAGTATTGATAATTCAACCTTCGCCGCAAAATGGCAGAAAGGAGCGAAATACGATGAAAGAGCTTATACCGGAAGATGGGAAAGAGGGGAAAAAGGTGACGGAGAATATCTATCTCTGTCCTGACGGAAAATACCGCTGGATCTACGAGCTTTCCATGCTGAAAAATCCGGTGATTCTTCTGGCTGTCCTCAGGGTTCTTCTGATCTCCGGGGGTATCGTGGCAGGATATGTGCTGATTCTTAAGCTGTTTAGCGGCGGTCCGGTCTTTGGGAGGATGTCGGATATGGATCGGATGGGGGTGACCGTTGCCGGAATCGCACTTATTTGCTGTCTTCTGATTGCTTATCTGGTCGTCGCGGCCTCCAAGGGATGGAAATACTGTGTTTTGTTTGAAATGGATGAAGAGGGGATCGTTCACCGGGAACTGCCCAGGAGCTTCCAAAAAACGCAGGCGCTTTCCCTCCTTGGAGCTCTGGCCGGGCTTGCGGCAAATCGCCCCGGTGTAGCCGGAGCAGGAATACTGGCTGCTTCGAGAAGCTCGCTTGCGAGCACATTTTCAAAAGTGAAGAGTGTCCGGGTGCTGCGCCTTTTTCATACCATCAAGATCAGTGAACCGTTTGCGAAAAACCAGATTTATGCCGCGGAAGCCGATTTCGACTTTGTGCTCGGATATATCCGTGAGCATGTATCGGAGAAGGCAATGAAGTAACCGAGTGGTTTCAAAGACAGATTTTTTCAGCGATAAGGAGAAGGGAAACGATATGTTTTGCCCAAACTGCGGAGCAAAGCTCCCGGAAGACAGTGTTTTCTGTGAAAACTGCGGGACGAAAGTCACCGGTACCGGAAATACGAAAAAGGACACCCAGCCGAAGAAAGGCTTGCCGGTTCCATTGCTGATCGGGATCGCCGTGATCCTTGCTGCAGTTATTTTCCTGCTATTGAAAGGAAAAGGAAACGGAAACGGCGGAAAGGATTCCCCGGATGAGGCTCCTGCCTTTACGAAGGAAGAAAACGAGACAGAAGCAAGTAAAGAAACAAAAGAGACGGAAGCTGTAAAAGAGACGGAAACCGCTCCTGCCCCCGCCTCTGCAAAAACCCCGCAGGACAGTGACAGTACCGCGGATCAGGGCTATTCTGCTCTCAGCAATCCGTCGGATATTGCCGCCGATCTTTCCACCGCTGAGCATGCTCTGGCAACGGATTTTGAATGGTTCCTGGATTATGAACTATTAGGCGGCGAATACCAGGGACAGCTTGTTTCCGACAGAAGCCTGACAACCCTGATCACAAAGGAACAGGCAGACCTTCTTCAGGGCGGATGGAAGGCTTATATGTACTGCGCGGACGAAGGCGCCAATCCGGAAGACGGAGCACGTTATTTCAATGCCGAACTCCATCCTGCCGGAGATGATTTTTCAGTGACCATGAACTGGAAATATATGTTCGATGCCGTTTCCGGAAGCTCCATCGAGGAGACCGGCAGCGATCTTTTCAAAGGAAACTGGAACGAGGACGGAACGGTATCCGTGAAATCGGATTATGCGATGGTTACCTTTGATACCTTCCTTGTCAATCAGGATGCCACGGCAGAATACGCTCTCGGAACCTTTTACTGGATCTCCGGAGAAACCTACCGGATCGCTCTGATGCGTGTCCATGAATTCTGAACCAGAGAGGAATAAAGATGACATTCTTTTTCACGAAGAGTCTCCGGAAGCTATCAGCCCTCGCGGTACTGCTTGCCGCGGCATTTCTGCTGTCATCCTGCGGAGGGAAGGATAACCCTCCGGAGAGCAGTCTGCCGGAGCCCACAGCCCATGACGGGGTATTTACATCAGAATACGGTACCATGACCTTCAAAGGAGACGGCGAGAGCATCACATTTGACTTTACGCCGGAGTTTTCGGAGGCGACAGGACTTCCCGGCGGGGAGCAGAGCGGATCCTACGTATTTCTGTTCCAGCACAAGGAGTGGCGTTATGACAAGGCGGAAAGATTCCGTATCACCGCTTCCGATGCATCGTATGATTTCGTCAATGTGTTTACCGAGACGGACGAAAACACCATCGCGCTGCAGTCTCCCCTGGAAGGAGCGGAAACCATCCGGTTCCAGAAAGGAAAGGAGTGACCATATGGAGAAATTAGGCGCCATCGCATTTTCTTCGGATATTTTTGAAAAAGCGAATATCGGTCTCTGGGCTTTTGAACTGGATGAGGGCTGCGAACCGAGAATGTACGCCGACGATACCATGCTCAGGCTGATCGGACTTTCGCATCAGATCTCACCGGAAGAGACATACCACGCCTGGTATGACCATATCGATCCGGATCATCTGGACGAAGTCACCGAAGCCGTTGAAAAGATGACGGCCGGCGTGCATGCGGAGGTGCAGTACCCGTGGCATCATCCGGACGGTGCGGTCTGGACGGTCCGCTGCGGCGGTGTGCGGAACTTTGCCTATACGAAAGGCATCCGTATCGAGGGAACCCATCAGAACGTGACGGATATCACGCATTTTGAGAAAGAGACCATTGAGAAACTCGGCACCGTTATCGAGGCACTGGGAGAGGATTTCAGTTTCATTGCCCATATTGATCCAAAGACCATGGAAGAGACAATCTACCGGGCCGATCCCGAAATCAACGTTCATATGCCCGGATGGGATCAGGCGGGTACCTACGATGAGAGGGTCAGTGTGGTCGCCCGGGCGCTGGTTCACCCCGATGACAGGGAGAGTTTCCTTAAGAAGTCTGCCCTTCCCTATGTGACGGAAAAGCTGCAGCGTGCCCCTGTCAATTATTTCAACTTCCGAATTGTCATTGAGGGGAACATCGAATACCATCAGGCGAAGTATGTCCTTGTGGATATCGGCGGGGAGAAAAGCATTGTCATGGGGTACCGGTCTGTCGATACGGAGACAAGACAGCAGCTCATGATTCAGGCGGAACTCAGTGAGGCCAGAGAGCGGGCAGAGGCGGCCAGCCGGGCCAAATCCGCGTTCCTTTTCAATATGTCCCATGATATCCGTACTCCGATGAATGCCATCATCGGTTTTACGGAAATGGCCCAGAAATACAAAGATGATCCGGAAAAAGTGGAAAGCTGTATGGAAAAGGTGAGTTCCTCCAGCAAACATCTTCTGAGCCTGATCAATGACGTACTTGATATGGCTCGGATCGAATCCGGGAAACTCCAGATCGAAGATCAGATCATCAATATCCGGGAGGCCAGCAAACCGGCCATGGCCATCGCCTATGAAAATGCCAAAGCGAGAGATATCACTCTGACGCTTCATTCCGGACCGGTCGGAGATGAATATATTTATGGTGACCCGCTGAAGATCAGCCAGATCGCGCTCAATATCATGTCCAATGCGGTCAAATACACGAACCCGGGCGGAAGAGTCGACGTACGGGTGGATGCGGTTCCGTGTGATGATCCGGAAAGGCTTGTGTGCGATCTGATCGTGGAGGATACCGGGATCGGTATGTCGGAAGAGTTTCTCGCCAAAGTGTTTGAACCCTTTGAAAGATCCGCGAATTCCACAAAGACCGGTATTCAGGGCACGGGTCTCGGAATGGCGATCACCAAAGCTCTTGTGGAACAGATGGGCGGTAAGATCTGGATAGAGAGTCACCAGGGAGTCGGAACGAAAGTGACCGTCCGGTTTGATTTCCGGCGTGCCGGAAGAGACGAAATCCGGAAAGAATCCGGAAACGGCGAGATCCCTGCCATCGATCTGACCGGAAAAAAAGTGCTTCTGGTTGAAGATAACGAGCTGAACCGGGAGATTGCGGAGGATATCCTTCTGGACGAGGGACTGATCGTGGATACCGCAGAGGACGGGGATATTGCCGTCGAAAAGATGCAGGAAGCTTCCGAAGGGCAGTATGACCTGGTGCTGATGGATATCCAGATGCCTAGGATGAACGGATATGAGTCTGCGAAGGCCATCCGGAAGCTCCCCGGTGACTATGCCGCCCGGATCCCGATCATTGCCATGACGGCCAATGCCTTTGATGAGGACAAGAAAAACGCGTTTGCTGCCGGAATGAACGGGCATATCGCGAAACCGATCGATATCGCGAAACTTCTCCGGACGCTTTCGGAAGTTCTCGGAAAGTGATAGAAAGAAAACCGGTTCCTTCCAGGAAGGAGGGAACCGGATCCGATAGAAATCAAACCATGCGGGTGTCATGAAGACATTCTGATCGTCTAAGACGATGATATCTCGCGAAATGAGGAATTAAAGATGTCATCGAAAAAAAACAATATCTTTCTTCTGATGCTGAGCGCCATGCTTCTTGCGATGGCGCTTTATCTGCCGTTTCTGACCGGTCAGATCCCGGAAATCGGAAATATGCTCTGTCCGATGCACCTGCCGGTTTTATTGTGCGGTTTTCTCTGCGGTCCGATGTACGGCCTTGTAGTCGGGTTCGTGTCTCCGCTTCTCCGGTTCCTTTTGTTCGGAGTTCCGCCGCTTGTCCCCAAAGGGATCTCCATGTGCTTTGAACTGGCCGTCTACGGCCTCGTTTCCGGTCTTCTGTACCGGAAGCTTCCGAGGAAGAAGCTTTCTATCTATATTTCCCTGTTCGGGGCCATGATCTCGGGAAGAATTGTCTGGGGCATCGCAAGAACCCTGTTTTTCCGGCTCGGAAGCTCGGAGTTCGGGTGGGAGGCTTTTATGGCAGGCGCTTTCCTGACAGCGATCCCGGGGATCATCGTTCAGATCATTCTGATTCCCGTCATTGTGATGGCTCTGGAAGAGGAGATGGTCAGCTCCTGAAGCCCCCGGAGCAGTCCGCAGTGTCGAGCGCCAGCTGTACGAACATCATGCTGCCGGTGAGAAAAGCGTCCTCATCGATCACGACTTTTTCGTTATGAACGGCGCCCTGGCAGCCCTTTTCCGGGCAGGAGCCTCCGAGATGGAAGAAGGCGCCCGGACGGACGCGCTGGAAACAGGAGAAATCCTCGGAACCCATGCGCATATGCATTTCCCGGATCTTATCTTCGGTGGTGATCTTCTGCGCGGCTTTCAGCGCAAGATCAGTAACCCGTGGATCGTTGGTGACGGCATAGGTGGAGGCGGCATCTTCGATCTCTACGGAACCGGAAAGCTCAGCGGCCGCGTTTTCGCAGATCGTGCGGATGCGGGTGTTGAGAAGCTTTTCCACGTCGTCGTGGAAGAAGCGGGTGGAGATCTTCAGTTCCACCCGGTCACAGATGATATTGTGGGCGCTGCCGCCGTGGATGGAACCAACGGATACGATGACCGGAGTAAAAGGACTGATTTCCCGGGCCCGCATGAGATAAATGTCCTGGCAGGCCTTTAAGGCCATGGCGATGGCGTCGTGACCCTCTTCGGGTTGTGTTGCATGGGATTTCTTTCCGTGGAAAGTGATATTGTAGGAATGACAGGCAGCCATGGCCGGTCCCTTGATCCAGAGGACGGTGCCTGTCGGGGTATCCATATCGATATGCTGTCCGTAGATCATATCCACGTCATCGAGAACTCCGTGATCAATCATGACCTGCGAGCCGGTTTCCTCGCCTTCCTCATTGGGCTGGAAGATGAGTTTGATGCGGAGATCTCCGAGCTTTCCTTCGGTTTCCAGCTTTTTTAAGACGCCGGCTGCACCGAGTAGCATGGCGGTATGGGTGTCATGACCGCAGGCATGCATGATGCCGGGATGAATGGAGGCAAAGGGAACACCGCTCTTTTCAGTGATCGGAAGGGCATCCATATCCGCCCGGAAAGCTAACGTGAATCTGTGTCCCGGAGCCCCGACCAAAGGTGCGGTAAAAGGATCTTCTCCGTAATTCAGATACCCGACAACGGAACAGGGAGCATACTTTTCTGTAAAAGGAATGCCGATGCGGGAGAGTTCTCCCTCCACGATGGCTTTTGTCTCCGGAAGATCAAATTCCAGTTCGGCGTGCCGGTGCAGCTCATGGCGCAGTTCCCGGATGTGCGCATCATCTTCTTTTCCGAATAAATCTTTTGCCAAAATTTCTGACATATGTTTTCCTCCAGGATCATGTTAACCGTAGCCTTACTATAGTTCCCGCAGAAAGGGAAGTAAAGAGGAAAAAGAAAAACGCAGTTGTCATATTGTTCTGAAATCGGAAAACAGGACAATTTCGCAAGCCGAACGACAAAATGTGGTTTTCCGGACAAAAGAGTCGTGATAGACTATTCTTATCAAAAAAGAAATGCGGAGGTACGCTATGAATAAAGATTTCAAGTACGGTTATTCGTCCTTCCTTCCGAAGGTTTCCCAGGAAACCCTGGAAAAGTGCCGCAATATCAAGCCGGAGGAGATGGAATATACCAACGAGAACGGTTACACCGTTAAGATCGTGAAGGATCCCACCATTCTGTTCTGTATGGATCTTTTCCACAGAATCTGGGAAAGCGATAAATATGATAAGAAGTTCACCTTCATTTCCACCAATCATGAGCAGATCGAGTATCCGACCATCGCCTACATGATCAATAAGTTTAAGGTCAACTGCCGCAACGTGCACGCCTTTGCCATGGACGAGTGGGCTGACGAGGACGGCAATGTGGCTCCCCATACCTACGGCCCCTCTCTGGGACGTACCTTTATGGAGTTTTTCTATTATAATATCGATCCCGAGCTCCGCCCTGACATTTCCCAGTGGCATACACTGAACAATGAGAATGTCAACATCTATTCCGACCTGATCGACGAGTGCGGAGACGGCGGCGCGGATATTCTGTATTCCGCTACCGGATGGCCGGGACATGTGGCTTTCATCGATCCCGATACCGAAGAGTTCCACGCTGACAGCCTGGAAGAGTTCCTTACCCTTGGCAGCCGGATCGTGACCGAGTCCCCGCTGACTATTGCGGAGAACTCCCTGTTCGGTTCCGTGGGCGGCGCCGGCGATGCCTGGATCATTCCGCCGAAAGCTGCCACCATCGGCCCCAGAGATGTGCATCACGCCCGGGAGACCTTTGAGCGCCACTGCATTGACTATGGTTCCAACGGTTCCTGGCAGAAGATGATCTCCCGGATCCAGCTCTACGGACCGGTCTCCATGGAGTGCCCGGCTTCCATCATGAGACTCGGCAAAGGAACCTGCTTCGTTTCAGAGTCCATCGCCGCTCCGTTTAAGGCCTGGGATTCCACCGACGACGGAAAGACCATCTATTAAGCAAAAAAGAAAAAGCCCTGAACAGAGAATCTTCGGTTCTTTGTTCAGGGCTTTTTTATATTTCCTGTTCGTGATGCAGGTATTTCTTCGCGTAGGCGGAAGGAGAGCAGCCTTCCATGGCGGTGAATTTGTGGGTGAAGTACTGCGGCGAGCTGAATCCGGAGTGTTCGGCAATGGATGCGATGCTTTCATCGCCCCGGCGTAACAGCTCCTTGGCACAGGTGATTCGGACATCGGTGATCACGTCTCCGATGCTCTGCCCGGTGATTTCTTTATAAAGGGTCGAAAGACGCGTTCGACTGTAATGAAACTGGGAGGCAATCTGTTCCACGGAAATGTGCTCATTGTAATGGGTTGCAATATAGGTATTGATATGGTCGACAAGATAGTCCTGGACCATATTCCGGATCTGCCCGTTCTTGGCAACCGTTTCCCCTCGCCTGGTTACGTCCCGCAAGAGGAGAATGATGAGCTGTTCCAGATAGCAGCAGATCATCTGTTCGGCTCCGAGAGGCGAGTACTCCGAGGGTTCGAAGGTATAGAGGTGCATATTGCCGGTATTGCGGGAAAACGTGGCTTCCAGTTCCGCCTTCATGTTTTCGAAAATCTTATTTTCCTCGGGATTGGCCGAGACCACATGGTACTCGAGAGGCACCAGGAATTCGCTGTTATTTGAGGTGAAGGAAACCACGAAGGAGCGGGCGCTGTCATCGGTGACACGGATATCATGCACGGAACCGGGGCGGATGAACAGGCATTCACCTTTTTTTAAGGGGATCCACTCGGAATTCATGTAGATCTCCATCTCTTTTTCCATGCAGTAGGCAAGTTCCCAGGCGTCTTTATGGGAGTGCATGAAGCGTGCGATATGTTCGCCGGCGATATAGTCTGCCGATACGATTTCCTCCACACTTACCACTTTGGAAAGTTTATATTTTCCGTATACAATATGTATCGCCAAGTTTCTGCCTCCCTTCGATCATATCATTGCTATTGTATCCGATTCGCGCAGAATTTCAAGCATTAAGTTGCGTATTTGATTGAAAAGCTTATTGCTGCAAAACAAAAACGCAAACCGGTTAAGTTCATCCGGCAAACCTGAATTTCCCCTGGCAAGTGACTCAGTTTTGAGACAAATTGGCGCAACTCCCCGTCTTTGCCGGAAAAAAGACAGTAGAAATCCGGATTTTTTCGAATCTCTACTGTCTTTAAAATGACAGACAGTAGAGAATCCGGTTTTTCCGATTTTCTACTGTCTTTGAGGAAAGAAATTGATCTGTGGGGAAGATTCTACTTTCTGACAGGCAGTCCGTCGGAACCGGTCCGGTATTCCTCCACACCGTTTGCAGCGCTAAGAGGGAAATCCTCGGGATCGGTGAGCGGATACGTCGTGAGTCTTGCCTCCGAGATATGAAGCTCTTCGGTGGAATCGGGGGAGGCTGTGACATCATGCTCGACATAGAGTGTTCCTTCAAAGCGTCCCACGTAAGAGGGCTTGTCTCCGGTAAGACGGATGACTTCGAGGAAACGACCGTCGTCATCCTCGGTGCAGAATATATAGAGGTAATATGTTCCGTCTTTTTTTACCAGATACGGGTCGGTACTGTAGGTGAAGGTGTCAAAGGTCTCCCCGTTGACTGTGAGACCGGAAATGATGCCATACTCGTTATAGGTCGGTTCCAAAGTGAACAGAGGATACTTCACATATTCGTCTACCGGCTCCGCATAGTTTTCCCGGGAAGTGGTATATTTTTTATTGAAAAGATCCGGGTAGTCGCTGTAGGGGAGTACGATTTCCTGAATTCCGAACGCATAGGCGCTCAGTTCATACGGGTTGAACCAGAACGTCACGGCCTCATTGCCCACGGCAAAACTGAAAAGCTGTTTTTCGTGTTCGGAATGATCGGCATCGTAAGCGTAATACATGAGGGCAGTACCTGAATCCTCAAAATATTCGACATCGGGAATCTCTTCCAGTTTGGCTGCCAGGATTTTCCGGAGTTCCTCCGTATCATTCACAAGATCGGAAACCGCGAGCCGGTTACCGGTTTTTGCATCGTAGTTGTAGGCAAGGATGCTGTAATCGCCGTGTGCGCCTCCCCGGTATCCGGAATATTCGTGTTTGATGCTGACCACGGAAGAGTCGGCCCGGATCACGGTTCCTCCGATGTCATGGGAAAACCCTTCGAAGTATTCATCGTTCAGATAATCGTCGTAGCTTTCGAATTCGAGGTTTTCTTCCGAAACCAGATTCTGAAGATATGCGGTATCTTCTGAAAGGGTCATGGCAAGGGCTTCGTATTCACCGGCCCCCTGTTCCGTAAAGTGCGCATCCGGGATCATTGTGGTATAAACGATCCGGTTATCGGGATTCTGGGCGGTTTTTGCGATATTGGTAATAAGAAGAGAAAGCTTTTCCGGGACAGGAACGGTTTCCTCCGGAACTTTCTGGGCTTCGGTTTCTTCCGGAGCAGAGGTTTCCTCTTCTGAAGGGGCTTCTTGGGTTTCCGCGGCGGTTTCCGTTTCCTTTGCGGCAGTGGTTTCCGGCGAAGCGGTGGCAACGGCTTCCGTTACCGGGGATACAGCGGCTTCTGCCACGGCTGCCTGCTCTTTTTTGCAGGCGCATAAAGAGAATACCGTGATGAGACAGAGCATGAGACAAAATGTTTTTTTCATAAAAATAAATTCCTCCTGTTGGAGAAATCATACCATAACCTGCCGGAGAAATCACCTTAACAAAGCTTTACAGCTTTCTTTACAGCATTTTTTCCCGGTACGCGGTGGGGCTTATCCCGGTCTCAGATTTAAATTTGTTGGTGAAATACTGAGGGGATCCGAATCCGGCTTCCGCGGCGATTTCCGCTACCGAAAGATCGGTTTCTTCAAGGAGCTGCTTCGATTTCCGAAGCCGCATGTCGCAGATCACATCGTGAAGACTGTGACCGGTTGCTTTTTTATACAGGGTGGAAATCCGTGTTCTGGAGTAATTGAAATAGGAGGCCAC
>JAZUHZ010000092.1:0-1851 GCA_045642005.1 Candidatus Avilachnospira sp. | reverse complement strand
GGTGAAAGGGCCACCCGGTGAAACATGGGAGATGTTCCACGGAGGCGCCGTTTCACACATGTTATGTGGGGTGAGATGTTTCACGCATTTATTTTGGGGGTGAGGAGGTTTTCAAAATGGATACTCTGATTTTGAACGGGATGGTGATTGACGGCTCGGGGGCTCCGGCGTTCCGGGCGGATGTAGGGATCTCGGACGGTAAGATTGCGCTTTTCCCGGGAGGCGCCGGGGCGGAGGTGCTGCGGGAAATTGCTCCGCAGGGCATCGGGACGGCTGAAGATAAGACTACGCAAGGCATTGGCGCGGATGGAAACAGGACTCCGCAGGTAATTGATGCGGCGGGGAAGTTTGTATGCCCCGGGTTTATTGACGCACATTCCCACGGGGACCTCATCATCGGGTCGGAAAGCGCCCATCTTTTTAAGACCACGCAGGGCGTCACCACCGAATGCATGGGCCAGTGCGGTCTGTCGATGGTGCCGGCCGTCCCGGAGAATCTCGCGGCTTCGCAGAATATTCTGACGATGGGAACCACGTATTTTCCCGAGGATATGAAGAACTGGTCACGGTATGACAAATTCCTTGATTATGTGAAGACGCAGAAGCTTTCCGCGAACGGAAAGATGTATATCGGCCACTCCAATCTCCGGATCGCCGTGATGGGCATGGCCAACCGGCCGGCCACCGCCTGCGAACTGGATATCATGAAGGGCATTCTCCGCGAGGCGATGGAGGACGGCTGCGCCGGATTTTCCACCGGCCTCATTTACACGCCGAGCTGCTACGCAAAGCCGGAGGAGATCGTGGAACTCGCGAAGGTGATCGCGCCCTTTGACGGAATTTACGCCTCGCATATGCGGAATGAAGGCAAAGAGATCGTCGCGGCCGTGAAGGAAACCCTTGACGTGGGACGAAAGGCCGGCGTACGGGTGGATCTCTCTCATCACAAGATGGTGGGACGGAGCTACTGGGGAAAATATAAGGAAACGCTCGCGCTGGTGCATGAGGCGAATGATGAGGGAATTCCTGTGTTTCTCGATCAGTATCCGTACGAACGCTGCATGACCACGCTGAATGTGTGCATGCCGCCGTGGCATTTTGCGGACGGCTTCTCTTCTATGACTGGTAAGCTGCGGGATCCCGCCTTCCGCCGGCAGGTGAAGGCCGAGATGACCGATCCCGCGACGCCCTATGACAACTATTTCCTCCACTGCGGCGGATTTGACGGCATTTTCGTGTATCTGGCCGCCCGGACGCCGGAGGCCGAGGGGCGCACGCTGTCCGAGTATGCGGAGCTCCTTCGGAAGGATCCGTTTGAGGCATTCTTTGATCTCTGCGTGGCGAATAACTGCGAGACCGGCGGCGTGTATGCGGCCATGAGTGACGAGGATGTCTGCGCCATTATCAAAGATCCGTACTGCATTGTAGGCAGCGACGGGCTCACGAGAAGCTGGGACGAGAAGGGACACCCGCGGGCTTCGGGCACGTTCCCGCACGCCATCACGCATTTTGTGAAGGAGAAGAAGCTTTTCACGAAGGAGGAAATGATCCGGAAGATGACGGGACTGAGCGCCGATCTCCTCCGGATCCGGGACCGCGGATATGTCCGGGACGGATTCGCCGCCGATCTTCTGGTGCTGGATTATGAGAATCTGAGGGACACTGCCACATACACGAATCCGAACAGCATTACGGAAGGGATCGAACACGTGTTTGTGAACGGGCAGGAGGTGTATGCCGGGAAGAAATTTACCGGAAAGTGGCCGGGGAAGATCCTGAAACATTGAGCATAACAGGCGTGAAACGGCGCGTCCGAGCATACACAGCGTGAAACATCAGCGCCCGTGAAAC
>JAZUHZ010000091.1:0-16724 GCA_045642005.1 Candidatus Avilachnospira sp. | reverse complement strand
TCTATGCGACTTTCCTTCTCTGGATGCTGACCGAGCTTTTCGAGCGTCTGCCGGAGGTCGGCGATCTCCCGAAGCCGCGTATGGTCTTTTTCTTTGACGAAGCCCACCTGCTCTTTACCGATATGCCGAAGGCTCTGCTTCAGAAGATCGTCCAGGTCGTGAAGCTCATCCGTTCCAAGGGTGTGGGCATCTACTTCGTAACCCAGTCCCCGTCCGATATTCCGAACTCCGTGATGAGCCAGCTGTCCAATAAGATCGAGCATGCTCTCAGAGCTTATACTCCTGCAGAACTCCGTGCCTTAAAGGCCGCTGCCGACACCTTCCGTGTCAATCCCGAATTTGATACCGTAACCCTTCTTCAGGAACTGGGTACCGGAGAGGCCATCGTATCTCTTCTGGATGATAAGGGAATCCCTCAAGTGGCACAGCATGCCTTTATCCTGCCGCCCATGTGTTCTATGGATCCGATCTCCGAAGGGGAAAGAGCCGCTTCCATTACGGGAAGCAGCCTCTATGCAAAGTACGGACAGACAGTGGATCCCGATTCTGCCTTTGAATTCCTTCAGCGGCAGAAACAGCTTCAGGAGAAGGAGCTTTCGGATATGAAGGCGGAAGCCGCAGAGAAGAAAGCCCGGGAAGATGCCGAGAAGGAAGCACAGAAGGCAAAGGAAAAAGAGGAAAAAGAGGCCCTGAAGGCTGCCGAAAAGGCGGAGAAAGAAGCGCAGAAAGCCGCAGAGAAAGCGGAGAAAGAAGCGCAGAAGGCCGCTGAAAAAGCAGAAAAGGAAGCTTTGAAGGCACAGGAAAAGGCGGCAAAGGAAGCCGAGAAGGCTGCCAAGAAGAAGCAGAATGCCGTCAGCCAGGCAGCCAAGAGTGTTTCCTCCACCGTAACCGGAACGGTTGGCCGTGAAGTCGGCAAGGCCATCGGAGGTTCCCTCGGAGGATCCTTCGGAAAGACTCTCGGCGGAAACATCGGTTCCAGCCTCGGCAGGAACATTATCGGCACCCTTTTCAAGCTGAAATAAATGAAAGATCTTCCAAAAGATTACCTTGAAAATATGCGGAAACTCCTCGGTGAAGAATACGGGGAGTTTCTTCAGTGTTATGAAAGTGAACCTTACCGCGGCCTTCGCTTCAATGAAAAGAAGGTGCGGCCGGAAACCATCGAAAAGCTTGTCAGGGAATGGAATCTTGAAAAGATCCCCTGGGCGCCCTTCGGATATTATTACAGCGAAGCGGAAAGACCCGGTCTCTCGCCGTATCATGATGCCGGAGTCTACTATATCCAGGAACCGAGCGCAATGTCCGTCTGTGAACTTGCGGGCATTCAGGAGTCGGATACAGTCCTTGATCTCTGTGCAGCGCCCGGAGGAAAATCCACGCGAGCCGCAGAATTGTCAGGCGTCCTTCTTTCCAATGAGATTATTTCAAAACGGGCGAAGATCCTTTCTTCCAATATTGAAAGGATGGGATATGACAATGTGATCGTGACCTCTGCCTCCCCGGCGGAACTTTCGGCTTGTTTCCCGGAAACCTTTGATGTGGTGATCTGTGATGCTCCGTGCTCGGGAGAAGGAATGATGCGGCGCGATGAAATTGCCGTCAGCGAATGGTCCCTGGAAAATGCAGCCCTCTGTGTGGAAAGGCAGCGGGAGATTCTTTCCGAAGCCGTAAAAATGGTGAAGCCGGGCGGGAAACTTCTCTATTCCACCTGTACTTTTGAGTCCTCCGAAAATGAAGAGCAGGCGCGTCTTCTCACGGAAACGTATCACGGGTTCCGGATCCTTACCGAGCGCCGCTTCTGGCCGCACCGGGAAAAAGGCGAAGGGCATTATGTCTGCGTCTTCGAAAGAGAAGGCGGCATAGAGAAAGAACCTGACAGCATATCCCCTGACAGGAGGATCCGGCAGATGGAGCGCCGCCTTTCGTCTGCAAATCTTCATATTCTGCGAACAGGACTTCCGGAAGGAGAAATTCTCACTGACAAAAAGAAACAGAAGCTCTATATTCCTTCCCATGCCGAAATCAAGGCATCTTCCTTCGAAGAGGCAGAAAACGGCGTCAATCTGATCCGCGAGGAGGACGCACTCCGGTATCTAAGGGGGGAGGAGCTCCGGATTTCAGAGGAAACGATGATCCGGAAAGGCATTGATGGATTCCAGGGAGTCTATTTTGACGGTTATCCGCTGGGGCTTTGTAAGCGAAACGGAAATACGATCAAAAATCACCTGCCCAAAGGACTTCGAAGAATGAATTAAAAACAAAATTTGTGCATTTTCAACAATCATTTTCTGTTATAATTGAACTGTTTAAATAAATGAAGGAGGAATGTCGAATGGCAGATTTAATGGAAGCTGCAAGAGACCGGGTGGAAATGATCCTTGATCCCGGCAGCTTTGTGGAGATCGGTGCGCTGGTAACGGGAAAGAATGTTTCCGGAACCGGATCTCAGACAGCAGACGGAGACGGTGTAGTCACAGGGTACGGAACTGTATCGGATCGTCTTGTCTTTGTGTGTGCTCAGAATCCCGCAGTAAAGGGCGGATCAATCGGAGAGATGCATGCAAAGAAGATCAGCAATATTTATACCATGGCCGTGAAGATGGGAGCTCCCGTTCTTTTCCTTGCGGACTGTGCAGGATTACGGGTAGAAGAGGGAAATGATTCCCTTTACAGTTTCGGCAAAGTGTTCCAGCACGCGGCAAAAGCAAGCGGTATAGTACCGCTTCTTACCGCTGTATATGGAAACTGCGGCGGAGGAATGGCGGTTCTTGCATCGCTCAGTGATTTCTGTTTCATGGAGAAGGATGCAAAACTCTTCGTCCAGAGTCCGGATGCAGTGACCGGAAACTATACCGAAAAATGTGATACAGCCTCTGCCGCCTTCCGCGCCAAAGAGTGCGGAGACTGCGATTTTATCGGATCCGGTGAGGAAATCGCCGCGAAGATCCGGGAACTGATCAGTTTCCTTCCGCAGAATAATGAAGAGGACTTTTCAGAAACCGCCTGCACGGATGACCTGAACCGTTCCGTTTCCGGCATCGAAAATCTCGGGGATAAAGCTTCTACGCTCCGGGAGATTTCTGACGACGGAAAGATCTTTGAACTGAAGAAAGAATACGCGGAGTGCGTTGTCACCGCTTTCATAAAGTTAAACGGAAAGACCATCGGCGCCGTTGCCAATAATAAGGATGAAATCTGCGCGAACGGACTTTCCAAAGCAGCTTCCTTCCTTCGCTTCTGCGATGCCTTCAATATTCCGGTTCTTACCCTTTGTGATGTGAAGGCCTTCCGGAAGGACATGGAGAACGAGAAGAGGATCGCAAAGAGTGCCTCTCTTCTTACCTTTGCCTACTCGGATCTTACCGTACCTTCCGTCACCGTAGTGAAGAAAGCCTACGGGACCGCCGGTCTTCTGATGGGCGGAAAGGCTCTCGGAACCGACCTTGTGTTTGCCCTCGTAAATGCCGAAATGGGAATCATGGAAAAGGAACAGATGAATTCCCTTACGGATCTCAATAAAGAAAAAGACGTCTACAGCGCGCAGTATAATGCAGAGAAGGGTCTCATCGACGATATCATCGATCCCGCGGAACTCCGTCAGCGCCTTGCGGCTGCCTATGAGATGCTCTATACCAAATGTGTCACGGTAACACCGAAGAAGCATTCCGCATTATAAGAAAGGAGAGTGCATGAAAAGCTTAAAAAGATTACTTCTTTTCTGTATGCTCCTTTTAAGCGTAACCGTACTGAGCGCGTGCGCACAGGTAAGTGTTCCCGATGATGCCATGACCCTTGCCGAATCCGGGGCCTATTATGTTATGAACATTATGTCTCTGGATGACGCATCTCTAGACGAGGCCATTGATCAGTATGTCGTCGAGCAGAATGTAGTCATGCAGAACGGTCTCAATTCCTGGAAGGATTCCCGGGAGGAACTCGGAGATCTTACAGCAATCGGCATGCCGGAAATTGAAGAGCTCACGGACGGTGGGGTCCGGATCACCTTTATTTCCGAATTTGAAAACAGAGACTGCGAGATCATCGTAGCGCTGGATAAGAGAAGACAGAATATCACTGAGCTTACCTTTAACCCGGTGTATTCCCTCGGGGAGAAACTGAGCCAGGCGCTTGTTAATCTGGCGGTAGGAATGGGAACCGTGTTCGCTGTTCTTATCTTCCTGACCTGGATCATCAGCCTCTTTAAACACGTCAACGGTTTATTGGGAAAGAAAGAAAAAGAAACGGCTCCCGCGAAGTCAGTACCAAAAGAAGAGATACCGGCAGAGAATACTTCGGACGATGAGGAGCTTGCGGCCGTCATCGCAGCCGCTGTCGCTGCCTTCGAAAGCGAGACCGGAAACGGTCCCGTGACTGAAAAGAAGCCCGCCCTCGAAAACGGCATCAGAGTGCGTTCATACAGAAGATAAGGAGAAACTATGAAACAGTATACAATCACAGTAAACGGTAACGTATATAATGTAACAGTTGAGGAGAATAACGGCGCCCCCGTAGTAACGGAAGCCGTGAAACAGACGCCTGTTCAGAAAGCAGCCCCCGTTAAGGCTGCACCGGCCGCTGCAGGCGGAACAAAGATCGAGTGCCCGATGTCCGGAAAGATCTTAAAGATCCAGGCCTCCGTGGGACAGGCTGTGAAAAAAGGAGATGTGCTCATGGTTCTCGAAGCCATGAAGATGGAGAACGACATTGTCGCTCCCGCTGACGGAACCGTAGCTTCCATCAGTGTCAATGAAGGCCAGTCTGTGGAATCGGGAAATCTCCTGGCAACCTTAAACTAAAACCGAAGGAGACAGTTCATGCTTAGTATAGGCGAAACCTTAGCGAACCTT
This sequence comes from Candidatus Avilachnospira sp., assembly GCA_045642005.1. Classification (GTDB taxonomy): domain Bacteria; phylum Bacillota; class Clostridia; order Lachnospirales; family Lachnospiraceae; genus Avilachnospira. The sequence goes on along the minus strand of JAZUHZ010000091.1, from coordinate 11,877 downwards.
CTGCATCAGAGCGCTTTTTTCGGTCTGACCTGGGGGAACTATGTAATGATCCTGGTAGCCTTTGTCTTCCTGTATCTGGCTATCGTCAAGGATTTTGAGCCGCTTCTTTTGATCCCGATCGCATTCGGTATGCTTCTTGTCAATATCTATCCCGATATCATGTTTTCGGGAGAAGATACCGCGAACGGAGTCGGAGGCGTATTATGGTATTTCTTCAGACTGGATGAATGGACGATCCTGCCGTGTCTGATCTTTATGGGTGTCGGCGCACAGACCGACTTCTCCCCGCTGATTGCCAACCCGGTCACCTTCCTTCTCGGCGCGGCAGCCCAGTTCGGTATCTACATGGCCTACTTTGTGGCCATTCTGCTCGGTTTTAACGGAAAAGCAGCCGCTGCCATTTCCATCATCGGCGGCGCAGACGGCCCGACCTCCATTTTCCTTGCCAACAAACTGGGACAGACCGGTCTTTTAGGCCCCATCGCCGTGGCAGCGTATTCCTACATGGCTCTGGTTCCTGTCATCCAGCCGCCCATCATGAAGCTCCTTACAACGGATGAGGAGAGAAAGGTCAAGATGGGGCAGCTTCGCGAAGTGACCAAACTGGAGAAGATCCTCTTCCCGATCATCGTTACCGCCGTTGTATGCCTGATCCTTCCGTCCACCGCACCGCTTGTCGGCATGCTCATGCTCGGAAACCTTTTCAAAGAATCCGGTGTTGTGAAACAGCTGCAGGAAACGGCTTCCAATGCTCTGATGTTCATTGTTGTCATCCTGCTCGGTACTTCCGTAGGCGCCACCACCAGTGCGGAAGCGTTCCTGAATCTCGATACCCTGAAGATCGTAGCTCTCGGACTGGTTGCCTTTGCCTTTGGTACCGCGGCCGGCGTGCTGCTCGGGAAACTGATGTACAAGCTCACGAAGGGAAAAGTCAATCCGCTCATCGGTTCGGCCGGTGTCTCTGCGGTACCCATGGCAGCCCGTGTTTCCCAGAAGGTTGCCGCATCCTATGATCCGACCAATTTCCTGCTTATGCACGCCATGGGCCCGAATGTGGCCGGTGTTATCGGAACCGCAGTCGCAGCCGGAACCTTTATGGCGGTATATGGAATTAAGTAACCGTGTGAGAGTCAAGCCCGCAGGGCGCAGACGAGCACAGACGGTTACTTAGTTACCTCGAAGAGGCTTTGCCTCTGAGAGTTAACTTCCTATGACTGTCAGTCAAGCCCGCAGGGCGCAGACGATCACAGACAGTTACTTAGTTAACTCGAAGAGGCTTTGCCTCTGAGAGTTAACTTCCTATGACTTCAAGTCAAACGAAGCAACAAATTATCTTACTGAAATAAACAAAGAGGAAAACTATGGGAGTTAAAATTACAGAAACCGTGCTTCGTGACGCGCATCAGTCTCTGATCGCAACACGAATGCCTACCGAAGAAATGCTTCCCATCATCGACAAGATGGACAAAGTCGGCTACCATGCCGTGGAATGCTGGGGAGGCGCAACCTTTGATTCCTGTCTCCGGTTCCTGAAAGAGGATCCCTGGGACAGATTACGGAAATTAAAAGACGGATTCAAAAACACAAAGCTGCAGATGCTTTTCCGCGGACAGAACATCCTCGGTTATAATCATTATGCCGATGATGTTGTGGAATACTTCGTACAGAAATCCATTGCCAACGGAATCGATATCATCCGTATTTTCGATTGCCTGAATGATATCCGGAACCTGGAAACCGCGGTAAAGGCCACCAATAAAGAGGGCGGACATGCCCAGATTGCTTTCAGCTACACGCTCGGCGATGCTTACACCCTCGAGTACTGGGTGGATCTTGCGAAGAAAGTAGAGGATATGGGAGCTTCCTCCATCTGCATTAAGGATATGGCAGGACTTCTTCTTCCCTATGAGACAGAGAAACTGGTAAAAGCCCTGAAAAATAATGTAAAGATCCCGATTGAACTCCATACCCATTATACATCCGGTATGGCCTCCATGGCCCTCATGAAAGCAGTCGAAGCCGGCTGCGATATCATTGACACCGCCTGCACTCCTTTCTCTCTCGGCACCAGCCAGCCCTCCACAGAGGTTATGGTCAAGGCCTTTGAAGGAACGGAATACGATACCGGCATTGATATCAACCAGCTGATTGAAATCTGCAATTACTTCGAGCCCTACAAGCAGGAGTGCTTAAAGTCCGGTCTTCTGAACCCGAAGGTGATGGGCGTCGATGTGAATACGCTGAAATATCAGGTTCCCGGCGGAATGCTCTCAAACCTTGTGAAGCAGCTGCATGATGCCGGTAAGGATGACAAGCTTCAGGATGTTCTCAACGAGATCCCGAAAGTCAGAAAAGACTTCGGAGAACCCCCGCTGGTAACTCCGTCCTCTCAGATCGTAGGTACGCAGGCCGTGATGAACGTGCTCACCGGAGAGCGGTACAAGATGGTTCCGAAGGAATCCAAAAAGCTTGCCAAGGGAGAGTTCGGACAGAGTGCAAAGCCGATGGACAAAGAGGTGCAGGCAAAGATCCTGAAGGGGGAAGAGCCGATCACCTGCCGTCCGGCAGATCTTCTCGAGCCGCAGCTTCCGAAGTTTGAGGAAGAGGTGAAAGAGTGGAAGAGACAGGATGAGGATGTTTTGTCCTATGCGCTTTTCCCGAATGTTGCCAAAGAGTTTTTCCAATACAGAAAGACTCAGGAAACCGGTCTGGATCCCAAAAAGTTTCAGAACGGTGCATACCCCGTATAAAAGAAAAAAAGGTTCCGGTTTTCCGGGACCTTTTTCTTACGTTTCCCGGTTATTTTATTTAAGCAGGTAGACAAAAGACGGCGGAAACTTTATAATGACAGCGTATATCATAGAATAAGGGAACCTGATGATGCGACGCCTGTCATTCAAAATAAAACGTTTATCTGCGCTGATTCTGTCAGCGCTTCTTCTTGTACAGTCCTCGTTTGTTCCGGGTGGAAAATTCGAGTCATACGGGCAGACCGGTTCGGTGAATACCGACCGTCTGAATCTCCGGTCCGGCCCCGGCACCGGGTATCGTGCCGTTACGGTTTTATCTACGAACGCAAGAGTGGAAGTGACCGGCTCCGTTTCCGGAAGTGACGGTTATACCTGGTATCAGGTCAATCTTTCCAATGGTACGGCGGGGTACCTCCGGAGTGATTTTGTCAATCTGAATATGACTTATGCTGCCGGCGACGCTGCTTTCGAAAATTATCTCAATGAACAGGGATTCCCGGAAAGCTATAAAAACGCGCTCCGCGGTCTTCATCAGAAATATCCGTCCTGGGTCTTTAAGGCACAGCATACCGGACTCGACTGGAATGAAGCCGTCAGGGAAGAAGCTAAGATCGGAAGAAATCTTACGGAATCTGATTCGATTTCCTCCTGGAAATCCATCGAAGACGGTGCTTTTGACTGGGCTGCCAACTACTGGCCCGGATTTGACGGGGCATCCTGGGTGGCGGCCAGCGAGGACATCATAAAGCATTATATGGATCCCCGCAATTTCCTGACGGACCCCTATGTGTTCCAGTTTGAGCTTCAGTCCTATGATCCCTCCGCGCAGACAAAAGAGGGGCTTCAGAGGATGGTCAGCGATACGTTCCTTTCCGGAACTGTCGGCCAGAAGAATACAGGAAACGGTCAGACCACCGGTCCCGGTTCCTACAGTAAGAGTTCGGGAAGCGCTTCGGCCTACGGACCCGGTCTGGGCACATCACAGAACACCGGTTCGTCCTCCTTTGGCCCCGGTATGAGCGGTGCCCAGAGTACTTCACAGAATCAGAATACCGGTGCCGGACCGGATCCCGGAGTCGTGCTCGTTGCTCCCGGCGCCTCGGCCAGCATTTCTTCTCTGTTCGGATGTCTTGTATCCTATGCGGCCTGGGAGAATCCCGGCAACCGCTGGGTATACAGAAGCGATGACGGTACCTTGAAGAAAAACGGCTGGTACTGGCTCGACGGCAATAAGGACGGGATTGCCGAATGCTATTACTTTGATGCAGACGGGACAATGGCTGCGGATACAACGATTGACGGTTATTATGTCAATTCTGACGGAGCATGGATTGAAAACGGCAAAGTGCAGCGGAAAACTGTTTCTGCCGGTTCATTATCTCCGTCCTCCTCGCAGAGCTCTGATGCTTCCATGCAGGGAACGGGGACTCTCTATACGGATCTCATCATGGAAGCCGCGAAGCAGTCCGGTGTCAGCCCGTATGTGCTCGCAGCCATGATCATCCAGGAGCAGGGAAAGCAGGGAACCAGTCCGCTCATTTCCGGAACCTACGGAGGATATCAGGGATATTACAATTTTTATAATATCGCTGCCTATGAGCACGACGGAATGACAGCCATTGAAGCCGGTCTCAAATATGCTTCGGAATCCGGAAATGCTCAGAGACCGTGGAATACCGTAGAGAAGGGCATCATCGGCGGTGCCATTGCCTACGGCGCCAACTATACCGATAACGGTCAGGATACATTCTATCTGAAGAAGTTTAATGTTCAGGGAAAGAACAAATACAATCACCAGTTTATGACCAATGTGGTGGCTGCCGCCCAGGAAGGTGCCAAAGTAGGAAATGCTTATCCTGCGGAGATCAAATCCACCGCGCTTTGTTTCAAAATTCCGGTGTACCTCAATATGCCTGAGATTCCGTGCGAGCTGCCGCAGGGAAAAGGCAGTCCGAATAACAAACTTTCCGGTCTTTCCGTGGAAGGATTCAGCCTCACACCGACTTTCAATATGAATACAACAGAGTACAGCCTGATCGTGGATACTTCAGTGGAAGGGATCCAGGTAAACGCTCATGCTATCGATTCGGGAGCATCGGTATCCGGTACCGGATATATTCCTCTTGCCGGCGGTCTCAATCAGGTGATTGTCACGGTAACGGCAGGAAACGGATCGGTCAGAACCTACCGGATAAGCATTACAAAACAGGCCGGCGGCGCAGCTTATAACGGAAGTATCTCACCGCAGGGATCCGGACGGCCCACAGGTCCCGGAGGAGCGACCGGACCCGGTCAGCAGAATTCACAGGGAATGAGCGGGCCTTCGGTGAGCGCATCATCGAATCAGGGCACCACCGGACCGTCCGGCCAAAGTGCGGCTCAGCCGGTACAGTCCGGCGGGACCAATACACAGACGTCACAGGTAATCATCGGTGCGCCTCCCATGTAATATAAAGAAGGAAACTATGAAGAAGATCAGATTATTTACAATTAGTATTGTACTTTCTCTCCTTTTTGCGGGACTGACAGCTTATGCCGCAACCGGTGTGATCTATTTTTCGGATCCTGAATCCACAGCCGGCGGTACCGTAACGGTAACCATGACGGTACAGGCAGAAGGCACGGGAATCGGAGATGCCACGGTTACACTCAAATATCCGGCAGAGAATCTTGTGTTTGTCAGCGGAGACAAAGTTTCCGGCGGTGCGGGCACACTTCGTGTACACGGCACAACAGAAGGGGCTTCCCAGGGAAAATGTGAATATGCGCTGGTATTCCAGACACCGGCGGCAGGTAATTTTTCAATAAGTCTTGACACCTATGAAGTCTATGATCCGAACGGAGGAGGCATTGAGATCACGCACGCGGGAAGCTCTGCCGTCACGGTCAACGCTGCGGAGGGTCTTTCCGATGACTCAACGCTTTCCGTACTCACGGTAAGCCCCGGAGAACTGACTCCTTCGTTTTCTCCCGACGTTTTTGAGTACACCATCAGTGCCGGATTAAGTGTTGACTCTCTGATCATTAATGCGCTTTCCACACAGGCCGATGCCCGTGTCAATGTCACGGGAAATCAGGAACTCAAAGAAGGCGAAAACGAGATCATTATTTTTGTCACAGCACCGGACGGAGCCGGCCAGTCGGAGTATCATCTCTTTGTCACCAAAGAGGAGGGCGGCGCCGAAAATGAAACCAAAGCAGCAGAACCGGAAACCGAAAGTTTTGCCGATGGCGTACAGCTCATCAGTAAAGGAAAGACCATTACGGTCATGACACCGGACGAAGGAACCGAGATTCCGGAAGGATTCAAAGAAAGTGCGATCTCCATCGACGGGCAGAAAGTTCAGGGATGGATCTGGGGAGCAGAAGGCACGCCGCAATACTGTGTGGTTTACGGTATGAATGATCAGGGAGAAGTGAATTTCTACCGGTATGATATGAATGAGAAAACCATTCAGCGATACTTTGAAGATCCTATGGCCGCTGACTGTATCGCACTTACAGAATATAATGAACTTTCTTCTACAGTCGGGACCCTATCTGAAGAACTGGAAGAGAGGAAGCTCATTATTATCATTCTCGGCATTGTAGCGGCGCTTATGCTGGTGATCATTGTATATCTGATCATCCGGATCGCCCAGGTACAGCGGAAGGCAAGAACCGAAGAGGCCCCGGAAAAAGAAGAGGAGCCGGAAGAAATCTCCGAAGATGAAACACGCGTCATCGTCAGAAATGAACGGAGACGGCGTGCCCGGGAAAAAGCTGAGGACGAAACTATTGTAATAAAGAAAAATGATCAGGATGACTTGCAGGAAACCGAGGATGACGGTTTTGAGGATCTTGATTTTTGAGGATTGAATGAAGAAGAATTATACAGAAAAGGCGAAGGAAGCACTTAAATTAGCCGAAATGGCTGCAAAAGAGCTCGGACACGGGAAAACCGGGTCCGAGCACCTTTTGTATGGGCTTGTGAAAGAAGGCACGAGCATTGCAAGCATTGCACTTACAGAAAACGGGGTCAATGAAAACAATGTACTGGAACTGATTCAGAAGTTCTGCACACCGGAAAATCCGGACACGAAGCAGAAAAGCTCCGGTTTTACCCCCGGAGCGGAATATATTCTGGAACAGGCCGAATGGGAAGCAGAAGAGGCCGGAAGCGCCACCACAGGTACGGAGCACATCCTGATCTCGATCTTAAAGACATCGGACTGCGTTGCCTCCAGGATTCTGAACACCATCGGCGTGAATTATCAGAAACTTTACGCGGAAATGATGACCTCTCTCGGCGGGGATATTCCCATTAATGTACCGGGAACAGAAACCAAAGAAGAATCTGAAACACCGACCCTTGATAAGTATTCCCGGAATCTGACAGAGCTTGCCGCGGACGGAAAACTGGATCCCGTGATCGGAAGATCGGAGGAGATTCTCCGCGTGATCGAGATTCTTTCCCGCAGAACCAAAAACAATCCCTGTCTGATCGGAGAGCCCGGTGTCGGAAAGACCGCCATCGCAGAAGGACTCGCCGGAATGATCGTGTCCGGAAATGTACCGGATACGATCTACGGAAAGCGTCTTCTGGCACTGGATATCAGCGGCATGGTGGCCGGTACCAAATTCCGCGGTGAATTTGAAGAGCGGATTAAAAAGATCATCAGTGAAGCCCAAATGTGCGGGGACGCTCTGTTATTTATCGACGAACTGCATACCATTATCGGCGCCGGAAGCGCGGAAGGATCTCTCGATGCAGCCAATATTCTGAAACCCGCTCTGGCCAGAGGGGAACTTCAGATCATCGGAGCTACGACCATCGACGAGTACCGGAAACATATCGAAAAGGACAGTGCTCTCGAACGGCGTTTCCAGCCGGTCACCGTAGATGAGCCCACAAAAGACCAGACAATTGCCATTCTCAGGGGACTCCGCGAGCGCTATGAAACGCACCACCATGTGAAGATCACCGATGACGCGCTGATTTCCGCTGCAGAGCTCAGTGAACGGTATATTACAGACCGTTTCCTTCCGGATAAGGCCATTGACCTTGTGGATGAGGCCTGCGCCAAAGTACGTCTTTCTTCTTTTAAGAAAAAAGAGAAGAGTCCGGATATGGAAGCCGAACTTCTGCATCTCGAGGAAAAGATGGAGGAAGCCCTCCGGGCCTTCGATTTCACGGCAATTGAGAAACTCCGCCGGAAACAGAAGAATCTGCTGAAAAAGGAAGAGAAACAGGAAAGCCGAAAGACTGAACAGGAAATCCCGTTTGTTACGGAGTCTGATATTGCAAAAGTCGTCAGTTCCTGGACCAAGGTTCCCGTTACCCGGCTTTCCGAAGCAGAAGCGGACAGGATCCGGAATCTGGAAAATATTCTGCATGAGCGGATTGTTTCTCAGGATGAGGCAGTCACGGCGATTGCCAAAGCCATTAAGCGCGGTCGTGTCGGCATCAAGGATCCGAGGCGTCCGATCGGCAGTTTCATGTTCCTCGGGCCCACCGGCGTCGGAAAAACCGAACTCACCAAGGCACTTGCCGAAGCAGTATTCGGTTCAGAGGATGCCCTGATCCGCGTGGACATGTCCGAGTTTATGGAAAAGCATTCGGTTTCCCGTCTTGTCGGATCCCCTCCCGGATATGTCGGATATGACGAAGGCGGACAGCTGACGGACAGAATCCGCAGGCATCCCTATTCCGTGGTGCTTTTTGATGAAATTGAGAAAGCGCATCCGGATGTATTCAATATTCTGCTGCAGGTACTGGATGACGGCCATATCACTGACAATAAAGGACGGAAAGTCAATTTCAAGAATACCATCATTATCATGACCAGCAACGCCGGCGCCCAGAATATCATTACACCGAGGCGGCTTGGCTTCGCCTCCACAGAGGACTCGGAGCGTGACTACAATGATATGAAGGATAAGGTGATGGACGAGGTGAAGACCATGTTCAAGCCGGAATTCCTGAACCGTCTTGACGAGATCATTGTTTTCCGCCAGCTGACGAAAGAGAACATGGGACGGATTGTTGATATCATGCTTTCCGATATCCTGAAACGCGCGGTCAATGAGATGGGAATCTCCTTCCATGTCACGGAAGAGGCACGGCACATCCTGATCGATGCCGGATATGACCCGAAATTCGGTGCAAGACCCTTACGGCGTGCTCTTCAGACGATGGTGGAAGACAGTCTTGCAGAAGAGATGCTCGATGGAAAAATAAAGCCCGGCTCCAGTGTCGTAATTGACGCTTCCAAAGAACCGGGAAAGAAACTTTCATTTACGACAGTCCCGAAGAGAAAGAGACCTGTCAGAAAAAAGGAAATAAAGATTGCAGACAAAGAGTAAAGAGAAATCCGTCTTCTTCTGTAAAAACTGCGGATATGAATCCCCGAAATGGATGGGCCAGTGTCCCGGATGCCGGGAATGGAACACTTTTTCAGAAGAACCGGTCGTAAAAATTCAGAAAAAATCAGGGGGCGCCGGGACAAAAGAGCCCCTTCGTCCCCTGCATCTTTCCGAGATCGTGACAGAAGACGAAGAGCGGTTTGATCCTGGATTTGAAGAATTTAAGCGTGTGCTCGGCGGCGGAATCGTACCCGGAAGTCTTGTCCTTGTGGGAGGAGATCCCGGCATCGGAAAATCCACCCTTCTTCTCCAGACTTCTGTTTTTGTTTCGCAGGATGGCAGGAAGGTGCTTTACATTTCCGGAGAGGAGAGTCTCAGGCAGATTAAGCTCCGTGCCGGTCGTACCGGCGGTTCGGAGGAAAATCTCACGTTTCTTTCCGCAATCAATATCGATGAGATCACGGACGTTATGACGCAGGAGAAACCGGATCTCTGCATTATTGACTCGATTCAGACCATGTATTCCGAGGATGTGCAGAGCACGGCCGGAAGCGTCACCCAGGTCCGGGAATGCGCACAGAAACTGATGGTCACGGCAAAAACCGAAAATATCGCCTGTTTTATCGTCGGTCATGTAACCAAAGAAGGAACTGTCGCGGGGCCGAGGGTATTAGAGCACATTGTGGATACCGTGCTGTATTTTGAATCCGGTGACAACGGAGCCTACCGGATTTTAAGGAGTGCAAAAAACAGGTTCGGATCCACCAATGAGATCGGCGTCTTTGAGATGGCGGACAAAGGCCTCCGCGAGGTGCCGAATCCTTCCGAATATATGCTCAGCGGCCGCCCTGAAAACGCCACCGGTGCCTGTGTCACCTGCCTTCTCGAAGGGACGCGTCCCATGCTTCTGGAAGTACAGGGGCTGGTTACGGAAACACAGTTTAATCTCGCCCGCAGGCAGGCTCTCGGGCTTGACTATATGCGCCTCAACCTGTTGCTGGCTGTTCTCGAAAAGCGCGGCGGAATCCACATCGGCGGATATGATGCCTATATCAATGTGGCCGGCGGCATGAAGATCACGGAGCCGGCCTGTGACCTTTCCGTGATCGCGGCGATTCTCAGTTCCTACCGGAACAAGGTGATCCCCTCGGATACGGTGATCTTCGGAGAGGTGGGACTTTCCGGAGAGGTGAGAGCCGTTCCCATGGCAAAAGAGAGAGTGAAGGAAGCTGTAAAACTCGGATTCCGCCGGATCATTCTCCCGTCTCTCAATCTGAAAACCGTGGGAACAAAAGATTTCCCGGATATTGAAATTGAAGGAGTGAAATATATCAGCGAACTGTTCGCGATATTGTGATTTTTATGGCAGAAAAGCTTGTTGCATTTTTTACGGGTCTTCTCGGGGGAAAGATCGGAAATGAGATCATCTGTTTTATCATTTCCCTGTTTCCGATCCTGGAACTCAGAGGCGGCCTTCTGGCGGCTTCTCCCGCCTTCCTCGATGTGCCGCTTGGGAAGGCGCTTCTCTACTGTATTGTCGGGAATCTGCTTCCCATTCCTTTTGTGCTCCTTCTCATCGAGAGAATTCTTCTTCTCATGGAGAAGTGGACACTGACCCGGAAATTTGCCCTCTGGCTTCGCGAGAAAGCAGACCGGAATAAAGACCAGATCGTAAAGTACGGGTTCTGGGGACTTGTTCTGTTTGTGGGAATTCCGCTTCCGGGTACCGGTGCCTGGACAGGAAGTCTCGTAGCAGCGCTTCTGCATATGCCTTTCCGGAAATCCATGACCGCCTGTATCATCGGAGTATTCCTCGCAGCCGGTATCATGACATTCCTTTCGTACGGCGTACTGGGAACTTTATTCGGTTAAGTAAAAATAGTGCTTGCATTTTGAGCAGCAATAGAGTATAATAACGACCGTTGCGAAGGGGCATCTTCCAAAGGTAGGATACCGGTCTCCAAAACCGTTAATGAGGGTTCGAATCCTTCTGCCCCTGTAGCCGCGCTTGCGGCATGTTATGAACCGGGTAATAAACTTTTTTGAAAGAAAAGAAAAAAAGTGCTTGCAAAACAAAGCAACCTGTGCTATCATAACGAGCGTTGCGGAGGTGTCGGAATTGGCAGACGAGCAAGACTAAGGATCTTGTGCCCGTTGGGGCGTGTGGGTTCAAGTCCCATTCTCCGCACTTTTTTATTTCCGCAGAGATGGCGGAATTGGCAGACGCGCACGGTTCAGGTCCGTGTGGTAGCAATACCATGAGGGTTCAAGTCCCTTTCTCTGCATGAAGGCTCTTACAAAGAGCCTTCTCTTTTATTTAAAAGTATGATATGATAAAAAAGTAATATTTTGCATAGAAAGGAAATCATCATGCTTTCACTGAATCATATCGCGTATAAGGTAGATACGGAAGAAACCGGGGAAAAGGAGATTCTTCAGGATATCGACCTTCAGATAGAAGACGGACAGTTTATCGTTATCACCGGGCCGAACGGATCCGGAAAGTCAACCCTTGCCAAAGTCATTGCCGGAATCTACCGGCCCACCGGCGGATCCATCCTTCTCGACGGAGAAGATATCACCGAAAGTTCCGTGACTGACCGGGCAAAACGAGGGATGAGCTTTGCCTTCCAGCAGCCGGTGCGTTTTAAGGGACTCAGTGTCTTTGATCTTCTGAAGCTTGCAAGCGGCAATAAGGATCTCGGAACAGGAGAAGCCTGCGGATATCTTTCCGAGGTCGGTCTCTGCGCCAGGGACTACATCAACCGCGATGTGGATGCTT
>JAZUHZ010000090.1:0-1870 GCA_045642005.1 Candidatus Avilachnospira sp. | reverse complement strand
ATCCCCACATGAACTGCGTGAAACATCTTTGATGTTTCACGCAGTTCATGATATAATACCTTTAATATATACTTCTACCAAACGGAGGTGCCCATGAAAGAAGGAACGGTTCTCGTATCGGAGAGCGGTGTCAAATATAACGTATGTAAATTCCTCGGTTCCGGCGGACAGGGAGAAGTCTGGGACGTGGAGACCGGCGGACATCATTTCGCCCTCAAATGGTACCATAAGGAAAAAGCCACCAGGGCGCAGGCGAAGATCTTAAAAGACCTGATTGAAAAAGGAAGTCCGGGAGAGATGTTTGCCTGGCCCGAAGACCTGATCGTCACGGAAGGCGGACAGCGGTTCGGATACATCATGAAGCTCCGGCCGTCCTCCTACAAGAATCCGGTGGCGCTCATGAAAAACAAGATCAACCCGACGTTTTATACGATCTGCCGGGTGGCCTACAACACAACGCTTGCTTTTCAGAAGCTTCACAAGATGGGCTACTGCTACAGCGACATCTCATTCGGCAATCTGTTTTTCCATCCCGATACCGGAGATGTGCTCATCTGTGACAATGATAATGTGTCCGTGAGCGGTCTGTACGAGAGCCAGGTTCTCGGAACCCCCGGCTTTATGGCGCCGGAGGTGGTCACCGGAAAGGCAAAGCCCGCGAGAAACACCGACCTGTATTCCCTGGCCGTGCTTCTTTTCTATCTGTTCTTTGTAAACCATCCGCTGGACGGAGAGCAGGAGGCGAGGATCCGCTGCATGGACATGGCGGCCCGCATCAAACTCTACGGCACGAATCCGGTCTTTATTTACGATCCGGTGCTTAAGGACAACCGCCCGGTACCCGGACGGCACGATAATGCGATCATCTACTGGGAGATCTTTCCTTCCCAGATCAAAGACCTCTTTACGGAGAGCTTCACCGTGGGACTTGCGGATCCGAGAAAGCGTGTGACGGAAAGCACCTGGCTGTCCGCCATCGCCGGGCTCATGACCGGAATCGTCAAATGCCCGTCCTGCGGCGCCGAAGTGTTCTTTGATGAAAAGAAAGAGGACAGCGGCGAACCCCATACCTGCTGGAACTGCCGGGGAACCGTAAAGATGCCGGCCAAAATGGTCATCGGGAAAGCGCGCGTGCTGATCACTTCCAGCGCGAAGGTCTATGCGCATCACCTGAAGGGAGACGGAGACATGGAGACGGCCGCCGGAGAAGTGACCGTCAATCCGAAGGATCCGTCCATGTGGGGTCTTCGGAATCTCACGGAAACCAACTGGACCTACCAGAGTCCCGACGGCGCCCAGGTGATCGTGCCCCCGGGAAGGGTGGCCCGCATCCTGCCGGAGGCAAAAATCGATTTTGGCCGCGGAACAATAGAGTTTAAGAAATAACTATACAGCATGAACTTCGTGAAACGAAAAATAGCATGAGCTGCATGAAACGAAAAATAGCATGAGCTGCGTGAAACGTGGTATTCCGTGAAACACGGGCGCAGCCGTGTTTCACGGAATGCCATGTTTCACGCAGCTCATGAGCAAAACGCGGCGCAGCCGTGTTTCACACAGGCAGATGTTTCACGCAGTTCATGACCAAGAAAGGAGTATTACATATGGAAGAAATGGTAATGAGACGTCCCGGCGGAGAACTGGCCTCCCGCCCGCTTCACTTTTTCTGGGTGGTAGACTGCTCAGGTTCTATGCACGGCGAAAAGATTGCAACGGTCAACAATGCCGTTCAGGAGTGCATCAAGCCCATGCAGGATGCGGCGGACGAAAATCCGCACGCCCAGCTCTATATCCGTACCCTCGAATTCTCGCAGGCAGCAGAGTGGGTGACACCGGATCCCGTTCCCCTGGAGGACTTTGCCTGGGATGA
>JAZUHZ010000089.1:0-11736 GCA_045642005.1 Candidatus Avilachnospira sp. | reverse complement strand
TTGGAATTCCATACTGCCATCCATCTTTGGCCCTCCAGACGCGAGTGCCGGTTCGACTCCGGCAGCAGCCATACCCGGGTAAAATTATATTTTGAAGGAGAATCGATATGTCAGTATTTTTCAGAGCGATAGGGAAAGCCCTTGAGATCCTTGGGCTCATGGCGCTCCTTGTGAACGCATTCACGGCGGATCCGGAAGCGGATATTCTCGGACGGGCAATGGTCGGAATCTTTCTGATCCTCGGTTGGGTAGGATGTGAGCTGGCCGCGGGCTGGATCGAAAGTGTGAGACGATGAGCAAGCCGATAACAGTTGACCTTCTGTGGCAATGGGATTCCGTGAGGGAGAGGATATTGAAGCTTCTGGATGGACGTCCACCAATTTATCTGAAATGCTCGGAGGAAGCGGAAATAAAGAAAAGGACAAAGATCACCGCGCTCTTAAGGGAGCGGGGAATCATGTTCAAGGACCTCTGCGAATATATGGGAGTGTCGAAAACGTCCCTTCGGAATAAGTTCATGGGACTCTTCCAGCTGACGGAAAGTGATGTGGAGAAGATCAGCGGATTCACGGGAATATCGCCGGAGGAAATCCGGAGCTGTGTAAAGGCGGAAGAGTATGAGTAACATTGAGATCGATCTGAGATACGAGCGTACCATGTGGCGGTTCCTTCATGAGGGATTTCGGTTCGGCGCAACGGACGTGCAGGAATGCGCGATGACGAACAAAAGCAAATTGAAGGTTCCGAACACGATGTACTTTTTCTATGTGGATTATGTGATGTCCCTGCCGCCGGAGAAGCGGACGGAGACCGGGAAGGAATATGCAGAATACTGTATTCTGCATAAAAAGGAGCTTATGGCCGGGAAAGAGGCCGGCCAGGTTGAGGCAAAGAAGGAATGGAGAAAAAAGAAATGAAACTGCTTAAATATATGGCCGTAACATTCGCGGCCGCAGTCGTGGCGAGCGTGCTGATCTGCCGGAAGGTATACGCAAAGAGCTTCGCCGAGGTAGGAATTGCGCCGCCTAATACGGACGCGCCGGAATGCGAAGAGCTCGACCTTGTTATGGAGAGGAATCTTCAGGATCATGTGTGGAAGATCGCCTGCGGGCGCTTCCCGGAGGACCGAAAGAAGACAGAGGAATACTACGCAGCTCTCATCGGCCTTGCGGACGGTGAGGGGGAGTTTAATCCGAAGGCATATAACGGTAAGAACAAAAATGATTCTGTCGATCGGGGAATGTGGCAGATTAACAGCAGAAATCTTGACACTCTGAAAAAAGAAGGCCTGATCGATGACGCGGAAGATCTGTATAACCCGGTGAAATGCGCAAACTGTGCGGATTACCTTTACTGGAAGCACTACAGGAAGCACGGATGGAGCCGGCGGTCTTATGACGGATACCTGTATAACGACGGCAAGGAACACGACAATATCTACACACGCCGGGTGTGGAAGATCCAAAAGGAGTGGTATCACGTGATATGGGCATAGAGTACAGGATTGTATCGGATGATATCTCCCGCGGGAACTGCATGAACCTCATCCAGACAGAAATCGAGCTGGCTTATCACCGCCAAAGAGGCACGGACTATGACAAAGGGTTTCTTGCAGGACTGAGAATGGGGCTAAAGATCGTAATGGATCAGCCGCTTTCCGGGATATGGATGAAGCCGGAGAACCGGCCGAAAAGAGGGTGCAAGATCCTTTTGAAGATGAAGCGGGGGGACTGCCCGCCGGAATATTGCACGGCATCATGGAGTGAATGCTGGGATTCGTATGAGAATTGCGAACTGGGAATGAAACCGATCCCGGATCAGTGGATCGTTGGCTGGAGAATGATACCGGAATAATTGCACCGGTGCAGGGAGGATAGCTGTGATCATAATAGACATACTGTTAGGAGCGGCAGCGATAGCAGGATTGTTGATGCTTGCGGTGATCCTGATCGGAATTTTTGAAGAAGACAAGGAGGAAAAGAGATGTGGGAAAGATTCGGAGAATTTGACAGCGCGGAGGAGATCAACCGCGCCGCGAAAGCGCAGCTTATGGAGGGGGAAACGGAGGTAGTCCGTGCCATTGCGGAGGAAAACGGTCTCGACCAGGAGGATGCGGACGATTATATCGCCGGGCTTGTGGAGGAACTGACAGGACCGCTGCTGGCCGCTATCGGAAAGCTGAATGTGGAGATTCTCGACCTGAAGAATGAGGCGGATATTCTTGATGACTGGATCATGATGATACGGACATACTGCCAGCAGGAGGAGGCATTCGCCCGGGCCGTGAGACGGAAGGGAAAGAGCCTGAAAGGGTGTATCGAAAAGATAATGAAGTGGTCCCTGCAGCATGCGGCACCGGTGCCGAAAGACATCTGCACTGCCTGCGGCATCTCCTATAATGTGAAGCTCGGTATCCCGGGGTCAAGGAAGGCCAGAGAACTGATCCGGGAATATTACCTCGGGGAGGCAAAGGGATGAGAGTTTTCAAAGGGTTTGATAAGAATCTGTGCTGTGATCGAGGGAAAGGCACATATCCGTATGAGATAGGCCGGAAAGAGATCTGTGGCGGCTCGAAGACACGGAACACAGGCTTTCACGCATCGGAATATGTCCTCGAATGCCTGGACTGGTACCCGCTCGACGGAAAGAACAGGTACTGCGAGTGCATCGCAGAAGGCTCCATCGATGAAGACGGGGAGGACATTGTGTGCTGCACGGAGATCACGCCGGTGGAAGAATTGGACCGGATGGATATTGTGTGCTGCGCGATCAGATATATGGTGGAGCATCCGACGCGGAAATGGGAAAGAACCGGCCTGAATCTGTGCGTGAAGAAGGACGAAGCGGAAGCAGAGAAAAGCGGGATCGCCATTGCCAGGGGAAGGAATCCGAAGGCAAAAGGAAAGAAGGGAAGCCTTTTGGGGTTTGTCCGGGAAAATGAAAAAGGCGAGGTTGATGTGGCAAGGGTCGTCTATGCCGGCGGGGATGTGTGCGCACCGGATGTCTGGTACGCCATGACAGAAAAGGGAGAGATCGTGAGAGTATGAAGAAAGCACAGTTTGTGGATTGGCCATGCCCGGAGACTTTGCCGAAGGAAAAAAAGGAGAAGAGCGTGGTCGTATGGACGACACAGGCGAAAGACTATCTCATTGTGGACATCCACGAAAAAGGAAAGCACCGTTATCGCTATGTGATGTTTGCCGAGACCGGGGAGTATAACGACTACGACTACAGCGCAAAAAAGTGGGAGAGAACGAAGCTGGATGATTTGTTGACAGCAACATATTACAAAAGATGGATTGACTCGTGTGATGTAAAGGGACTGGCAAATCTGAAAGTACAGACTGAAGCGGAAAATATGCTGCAGCACAATATATATTGTCGTGACGATATTTTCCGGGAGATCGAGACGGCGGAAACAGAATACTGCACGAATCAGAGGAACGATGCAGAGGACCGGAGGCGGCAGCGGATCCGGGAGAAGATGCTCACGGTGCCGCCGGTCCCTTATGATTTTAAGGACTGGTTCTTCCGGGTCTCCGGCCTCGATGAACTCAATTATCTGATCTATGACGAGGCAAGCGAGCGCTATAAATGCACGAAATGCGGAAAGAAGATTCCGGCCGGAAAAGGAATAAAAAATCTGAAACGGACAGTATGCCCGGAATGCGGGGCAGAGGTGACACCTCGGCGGAACCGGAATCAGCTGACGATCACGGTGGAAGGCCACGCGGCTCTGTTCCAGCGGATCGACAATTATACCGTCGTTCAGAGGGACATCGATCTTGAAGCGACATACGACGTAAACGGCCGGCATCTCGTGATGTCGGAAGCGCAGCGGATGTTCTATGAATGGAAATGGAAAGACTGCGGAAAGAAGTATGATCGCCGGATGTACTATGCACAGTATGAGCGGACAGACCGACGGGGCCTTTATGAGGCAGAAACAGGATTTGACTGGAAGAGGAATCCATACAACAGAATGTGCTTTGACGCTTATCTGTATCCGTCAGATTTCCTTTCGGACCTCGCGGGCTCGGAGCTGGAAGGAAAGGCGTATATGCTGAAAGCGGTAGCGGAAAGCTTTTCCTGCGTGAATGTGGCCAGGATGATGACATGCACAACGCATGAGGACAGCTGCAGAACGGTGGAGATGGCGGCAAAGCTCGGTTTCCGGCGGATATTACGGGAAGCATTTGCGGACCGGAGATGGTGGGCGGATATCAGCCACGATCTCTATGGAACGGTAGGAGAAACGATCAATTTCCTCCTTGATATGCCAAAACAGGAACGGAACCGCCTCCGTATGATAGACGGTAGCCACATTGCGTATGACTGGCTGATGTATGCCAAAGAAAAACGGATGAGCATATCGGACGAAATGCTCCGTTTCCTCGATGAAGCGCAGATCGGAACGTATGATCTGAAGAAGCTCCCGGAAGTGATCTCGGCCGGGAAGCTGATGCACTATATCCGCCGGCAGCAGGAAGAGAGCTACCCGGGGAGAAATGCAAAAGACGTGTACAGCCAGTGGCTTGACTATCTGGGGATGGAACAGAAGCTCGAAAAGAACCTGCAGGACGAAATGATCCTGTGGCCGCGGGAGCTGAAAAAGCGCCATGCAGCGGCCGTGGAGGAATGCCGGGAGAAGGAAGCGTATCTGATGGCCAAAGCCAACCTCGAAAGAGCGCAGGCCAGGGAGCGGGAAATCTGTGAGAAATTCCCGAATGCCGCGGCAGTGCTTGAGAAGATCCGGGATCGCTTTGCATTTGAGGATGAAGAATACCTGATCAGAGTGCCGGCGGGCCTGTATGAGATCTCACAGGAAGGATACGCGCTGCATCACTGTGTCGGATCCTCGGATCGGTATTTCGAACGCATGGACCGGGAGGAGACCTATATCTGCTTCCTGCGTAAAAAAGAGGAACCGGACACACCGTTCTACACCATAGAGGTGGAGCCGGGCGGGACGATCCGGCAGCACCGGGGCATGTTCGACGAGGAGCCGGAGCTTGACAAAGTAAAACCATTCCTGAAGAAGTGGCAGCAGCACCTGCATAAGAATATGACGGATCATGATCGGGAACTCTCGGAGCTTTCCCGCGCCGGCCGGGAGAAGAGCCTTGCGGAGCGACTTCTCATTGGCGGCAAAACGGACAGAGTGTACAAGGGTCTCATGGAAGACCTGATGGAGATAAAGGAGGCGTTGAAGGCATGATTAAGACAATGATCTGTATCTTATTAGCTATTATTATCTGCGGTCTCTCTTTGACTGCAACAATTTACTTTGTTGGTGGAGTGATTGCGGCCATAAAGGCGATATGGAAGGTGATGCACGATGGAGATTAAACCGTGCCCATTTTGCGGCGAAAAAGACGTAACGTGTGTGCAGGAAACAACGTGTGCAGGAAGATGTGTTTTATACTATGTCGAATGCGAAGAATGCTGGGCAAGGACACACGGATTCCTATACAAAGCGGAAGCAATAGAAGCGTGGAACAGGAGGGTGGAAAATGGAACAAGGAATGATAGCTGAAGAAGCAATCAAAAAAATCAAAGAATTTGGTTTGCATCATGCAATAGAAGATTTGCCACATTCGGCATTGACGGTTGAAGCGTTCAAAATGGCAATCGAAGCTCTTGAAAATAGAGAAGAGTACAGATGGCATGATATTCAGAAGAATCCGGAGGATTTGCCTGAAGGAAACGATCATAGGTTAGTTCTTGTAGCATACAAATTCTTAAAAGATGATGGCTATTATTATGATCTTGTGAAAGCGGGGCTTGTGAAGCCGTCAAAATACATTGCTGCATGGACATACATACAAAAGTATGAAAGAAGGAAGGACGAGGAAGATGGAAGAGATAACGAAGATCGCTGATTTTCAGGAGTATAAGAAGGCTCTTACGGAAGAGCTTCAGAAGTCGGCGGAAGGGTTTATTCGAATAGGATATCTGCTGCGCATGGCAATGGAGACGGACGTGCTTTCCGGATCCGGATACGCGAATGTCTATGATTTCGCCCAGGAGGAATACGGCCTCGACAAATCCCAGGTGTCGCGATTCATGGCAATAAATAGGAAATTCTCGCTCGGCGGATACAGCGATCAGATCCAGCCGCTATTTGCGGGGTACGGGTCTTCGAAGCTCGCCGTGATGCTCCAGCTTCCGGATGAGATCATCAAAGAGCTGTCTCCGGAATATTCGAAGGCGGAAATCACGGCCATAAAAGATGAAGTGAAAGCGGAGCTGTCTCCGGAGGCTCCGTCGGATCTGGAAGTGATGGCAGAGCCCAGCCTCCCGGAATATGACTCTATGACGCTGTGGCAGCAGGCGATATACAAATATCTGTCGGTAAGCCCGAACCTTTTCATGCGGCTTTATATCGCGGCGCATGGGCGTGCGGGAATGATTGGAGAAGAACTGGCACCGTCCGGAATCCTGACCGCATTCGTGCGGATCGAGGGAAAAGGGAAGGTAAGCCTTTTCATTACACCGGAAAGTAAGGTATCGGCCTATACGATACGGTCGGGAGAGACAGAGGACGCGCCATGGGCGGATGCCGAGGCATTTATCCGCACGATGACCGGAAAGGAGGAGGATGATCCGCCGGCCTGCGTGATGTGGTCAGCCGCCTTCCATACGCCGTTCCCGATCGAGGAGACGCCGAAGGAGGAAAAGCTCGGCCGGGTGGCGGTTCCGGAAAAGGAACTGGAGCGCGACGCTGCAAAAACGCAGCAGAAACCGAAAGAACCCGTACAAAAAGCAGCAAAGCCGGCGAAACCGGCCATGCCGAAACCGGAAGTCCTGCCGCCGGAACAGGTGGAGGAGATCCGGCCGGAAATTGCACCGGAACAACCGGAGCAGATGGATATTTCAGACGTGCTGGCGCCGGAAGATCTCCCGGGGGATTATGTGCATGATAAGGAAATCGTAAATTTTGACCGCCGGCCGGGGATCTGGAAGGAAATATCGCAGTGGGTGGATGCCATGGTCTTGGAGTTCGGAATTGAACTCGATAGAAGACAGCCGGGGCAGATAAAAGCGGCAGCAGAGCATATCATAAAGCTGTGCGGACAGCTGGAGGAGGAGTGATGTTATTTAACACAAAGGTATTGCGTCGGCTCATGAAGAACGCATACAACAGGAAAGGCCTGACAGTCGGAATTGAAAAGATGCAGATCTGCCCGGGCAATCCGGAAGAAAAGACGGCCTATGTGCTGAACGGAGGAAACTGGACGGTAAACATCCTTGCGGATTTTATGCCGAAGGAAATAAAAGCAATGATCATGGAGTGCGCGGGGGAGCTCCCGGGGACTGCAGATTTCTTAGGGCCCGGAGATTTCTTCACATGCTATAAGAAGGAACCGACGAATTATGCGTTCAATGAGATCTATGTACCGCCGATTGCGGAGAATATGAGAAATGCGGTGCCGGATCCCGTTGATATTTCAAGCATGAGCATCTGGGACAGAAGGATCATCCAGGTATCAGGAAGGAAGGTCCTTTTGAATAACGTGTTCCTGGATCTTCTGAACGGAACGATTGATTATGAAAACGGGGAAACGGATCTGCTTGGAAAGTTGTACAGCGATGGAGCTTTCTATTTCTGGAATAACACTTGCCTGTTCATGGCCCTGGAAGCAGGAAAAACAGACACAGAGAAAACGATTCTGAACAATCTTATGATGGTGGATATCTTCGGAAAGCATATCCAGGAAGAAGAGAATGGAAGGAAAGGAACAGAAGATCGAGATGGGTGATAAGTGTTATCCGTTGAAACTGAAGGAAGCAAAGTCAATATCTGAGGTGGATTATTCGGGACTCAGGATCCCGGCGGTGGTGATTTATGACAGACCGGATGATTTCCCGGGGTACATAATTGGAAGGCTGTTTGATCTTTACAATTCAATACCAACAGACACGTTTATACGATATGAAACGATGATTGACGTGAACGAGGATCTGAAAGAGTATGTAGTTGCAGAATTCCCGAGGAATGCTAAAGACACGAATGCGCTTATATGTACATGTTTACTGAGATGATGTGGATCGGTAGAAAGGAGTGATGCCTATAAGAAATAGAGGGTCGGAAAGAAAAAACTTCATAAGCAGTTATGCGAAGCATAGTTTTTTACTGCGAAAGGGCAGCAGGATAAGAGCCGGCTGCCTGAGGAACCGTAAGCGCGGAGCACAGCCAAGCAGAATTCCGAAAAAAACAAAAATTAAAAATTGAAAGGAGAATACCTCTTCAAAAACGGAATGATGAAGGCTGTACCGGGTCCGACTCCCGGCGGTTCCATAAACCGGATACATAGCGGATATGTGGCCGGGACATAATAAAAAAACTACATATATTATATAGAAGAATAAATGGTGCAACGCCATTAAAAAAACTCGATTAAGATATTAACTTTAGAGATGGCCAGGGGATATATCAGGAAAACAACTTCATACGGTCCGTTCACGGAAATAAAAAAATATCATACACCGATGTACGGGAATCACGGGACCAGGAGAAAAAGAGAGAAGCCGAGCTCGGAAGCCGTGAAGGAATATAACCGGAAGATGGTGATCGACAGACTGTATAAAAAAATGGTCTGCAATTTTGTTCCGGTGAAGGACTATTTCCTGACACTGACTCTGGATGCCAAGTACAGATCGGATCCTGAGAAGGCGCATGAGCTTTTCTGCAAAAAATTCATTCCGGCCATGAGAAAAGCATACAAGAGGGAAGGGCTGGAATTTAAATATATTTTCTCCGTGGGAGGTTTTCCGGCGGGGATACATTTTCATGTGGTAATCAATTCATTTGGCGGGAAGAGCATAAACGAGCTGATGATGGAGCTGTGGCCGTATGGATCGGTGAAGAGCATGGAGCCGCTTTATAAAGACTATGACTGGTGGAATCTTGCGGCTTACATGGTGAAGAACTCGTTTGAGTCATATAAAAAGCCGGGGAATCCTTTCCGGCAGATCTACACGCCTTCAAGAAATTTAAAAAAACCGGAAGAAAGGGTGGAGATCATAAAAGCGGGAAAGTGGAGACAGAAACCGGACCTGTCGGAAAAGCAGAAAGCGGCGGGACTAAGGATCGTTCCGGATTCTGTTGTTGTGGGAACGGATATATGGGGATTCGATTATCAGAGATACGTAATTGAAAATTTGAGAAGGAGCCGAAATTGAATAAGTACACCGAAGACATGAAAAGGGCAGCGGAATTTTTTGAGTCACTGGAGCCTTTGGAACTCATGATGAAAATAAAAAAGGAGGCACTGGAAGAGGTGATGGCAGACGTCCTGCCGAAGGGCGTTTCTTATGATGCCGTAAGGGTGCAGACATCGCCGGTGAACAGGATGGAGGAGCTTTTTATTTTGATCGATGAGGCGACGGCCGAAATGACGAATGCGAAAAATGCGTATGTTGTCCGGAAAAAGGAGTGTATGAAGGTGATCGAAGAGGTGAGAGCGGGGGATAAGGAGCTTGCCGCATTCCTGGAAAAAAAATACTGTATCTTCGGCCGGGATAAAAAAAATAAAAAGTCAGACAATGAGAAAAAAGCGTTGGATATGAATTACTCAAAATCGACATTTTACCGCCGGCAGCCGGAAGCGCTCCAGGCCGCGGCGGATGTGATAAAAAAGCTCGGGATTAGCTGATCGGACACAAAAAAAACAGCCTTAATCGGCTGCTTTTTTGTCTGCCTCTCGTCTTACAAGATAAAGAATGTACTCGCTCATGGTCATCCCGCGCGCTTCGGCTCCTGATTTGATAAGCTCCTTATCCTTGTCGGACATCCGGACTCTGATGTAATCTGTCTTCACTGGCGGGCCTCCAGCTTCTCAAGTTCGTTGCAAAGCCTTTCGGCATCCTCTTCGGACAGATCGTATTCGTCTATCAGATCCTCTTTGTCCGTGCTCTTCCAGCCGCCATCAAAGAGAGCTGCGGCGTCTGTCTCTGCGTCCGTGATCTCGCTGTCATTCTCGACTTCGATTTCTTCCACACAGATAGGATCAGTGGTCTCAAATCCATCATCGTCATAGTCAGCATCGATAACAGCGATATATGCTTCAGGGCGATCCTCCTTCTTCCAGGATTTGACAGTCTTAATAGCTTCATCAAGATCAAAGCTTCCTGTCCCCCAATCGGAATCTTCTCTGTCCATCATGCAGGCATACCATAATTTCTTTTCCATTTTCAATTAGTCCTTTCATCCTTCATTTTCGGGAATTCTCTCCCGGTGTCCTTATGTTATCACGAATGTTATCACACGTCAAGAGGGAAATGATATTTTTTTGAAAAAATTTGATGAACGGGATTGCGAACATAAAAGGGTAAAACAAAAAGTGCTTTTAAAATAAAAAAACGGCCGGAGCCGTTAGAAGATCAAGCGGAAAATGAACGATATCACGCTGAGTCCGGTGATCACCGCGCAGACGGCGATGATGATATAGCAGATCGCGCTGAAGCCGCCGAGAATGGTGAAGTTAAAAGCTGCGATGATTTTTTCGAAAATGTTCTTGTCCTTCATGGATTGCACCTCCTGTGGAAAATATAAAATAAAAAAAATAAATGGTCAAGCGCTTTTTGTGTCTTCCCGTTTCCGGGGATTCCGTGCCGGGGAGTCGAACCCCGGCGGACCGTTCACGGATGATTATTTGTGGCCCTGTGCCTGCAGGTTTTTCAGCCAGTCGTGCAGGAAGTCATCGAGATCCCGGCGGAGCTTTGCATGAGCGCAGCGCTCATCGCCGATGATTTCGTACACTTCCTGATAAAGGCCGACATAGTCATTCCGAAAGCTGGTCGGATAAATCCGCTCATTCTTGAAATCGACCGCAAGCCACATTTCCGGATCACACATCACGTCACCGTTCTGTCTGCCGTAATGGCCAAAGCTGAAGAGGGGAAGGCCGAGGATATAGTGAGTTCCGACATACTCGACAACCAGATCCATATAGCCGGGGGCGGAGAAGTGGCGGCAGTTTTCGCCGTCAAAGTCCTGCTCGATCCGGGAAATAAACGGGGATGCCATCACGAAATTTGTATGGCCGTGTTTTAAAGCGTTCATGGGTTACCTCCTGAAAAAAATAAATTGCTGGCCTGCCATCATCAGCGGCGGGGGGGCCGGTCCCGCCGGACGGCCCGGGGCGGGCCGTTTCGGCTGTCGTATGGGGTTAGGTCGCTGCGGTATCGTCGAGACCGTCGAGGCCGCGGCTTTGTACGGACTGGCTGCCGTACTTGATCCGGATATCATCCAGGGATCCCTTGCAGCCGTGACCGTGCCAGGGGTCTTTGTGATAATACCAAGCGTGTTTCTTGCTGGCCCAGTGGAACCCTAAAGCCTTGAGGGTGTCGCGGCTTGTGTAGGTGTCGCCGGTGATCCAGAGCCAGGACCCGCAGAGCTCAATCAGGATCCCGGGGATCCGCATGAGCTTGTCAATGAGATCCATATACTCGGCGGCGGTCTCGGTGGTTTCCTTTGTGTAGGTCTCGCCGGCCTCGTTCGTGTGGATGTTCTTCAGACGGTCCCAGGCCTTCATATATTCGGCTTGCATTGCCTGGAATTCCGCGGTAGTGTCGCGCTCCGGGTGGTTGTCCGGATGAAGTGCCTTCACCTGCTCCTTATAAGCTGCCTTAACTTCTTCTGCTGTCTTGCAATGGTTGAAATACATGTTTTACCTCCGTGTTGTGATTGTGATTTTTTGGGAATCCCGCCGCCGTTCGCCGGCCGGCTGT
>JAZUHZ010000088.1:0-5977 GCA_045642005.1 Candidatus Avilachnospira sp. | reverse complement strand
AATGATGGACGCTGAGTTAAAATATTGCCGCTCGTGCGGAAAAATTATACCGAAGACTTCAAGATTCTGCAGATATTGCGGGTATCAGTACGCGGAGGCGGAGAAGAATCATGACATTCCCGTACCGGAGGCGGAGGAACGGAAGGAGACTGCCGGAGGTCCTTCCGTAAACCGGAAAACGTCTGCTTATCGGGAAACGAAACAGAAGCCGTCCGGGAGCGGAAAAAAGGCGCAAAAAAAGAGAAAGAGCGGCGGAATCGTCGTATGGGTCTTCCTTGTCGCGATTCTGTTCACAGGTTTTGTGAAACCCGGATTCTTCCGAAAGAAAGAAGGCGGCGGAAAAGAGACCGTGACGGCGGAAAACGGCACTGCCGGTTCGAAAAACGGGAAAAAGATCAAGGTGAAAAAAACTGCGGAGTCCGCAGCAATGAGCTCTGACCGGACGACCGCGGTCCTTCCCGAGAGCGGCCTTACGGTCGTACTGACGCCGTTCATTCTGGAAGACGGACAGGAAGAGACGCTTTCCGTCGAGAGCATGGATCCGGTATACGCAAAAAGCGGTGATTACGTGATCAAGCCGTATCATGTCAGTCTGGGGGAACTCCATGAACTGACGGATTTCGTTGAGATCAGGATCCCGTATGACACGACTTTCTGCGATGCGGGCGAGGACCCCGCGGAATGTGTCGGCGGCGTGTACTATAACCCCGGGTCAGGCGGCTGGGAAGAGACTCTTTATTCCATCGATGCGGAAGCAGGCGAGATCGTGATCGAGACAGACCATTTCTCTGATTTCGGTGCGATTACCGTAAAAAACAAAGGAAGAAGAGATGCCATCCTTTCGGGCGGAAGCTCCGGCGAGATCACCGGTGACGAGGACCTCGGGTATCTTGATCAGAGTCAGGCGGTTTCCGTCATGCAGTCCGTCTGCTCGGAGATGACGGCAGAGACCCCGGCAGCAAAGCTGGCCGGCAATCAGGTGATGCAGGCTGCCATGGCACTGGGCGGGACGACCGTCGATGCCGTCAATGTTTCCGACGCCGCGTTCAGCCTCGCGTATTATCTCGATCTTACGGATGCGGCCATGAGCGGGAATTATTTTCATTATCACGGCGATACGAATTATCTCGATTATATTCCGGGACCTTACGCGGATACTTCGGTCACGTATTCCAACCGGTCCTATAACGTATATAATAACGATCTGGCAAAGAAATCGGGCGAGGTTCTGTCGAAGGTCGGAACCGCGATCTCCGGCTGCAAGATCGCGTATCTTGCGGGAAAAGCCGCCATGGGAAAGGCGGAGAATCCGGAGATCTTTGACCTCTATAAGGAGGCCGCATCCCTGGCAGTAAGCTTAAGCGGAAGTGCCACACTCTCCGCCCTGATGGGTCCGGTTATGCTGGCGGATACCTTTATCAACTATATGTTCACCGAGAGCATGGCCATCAAGGAGAGCCAGATCGAGGAGATGTATATCTGGTTCAACGAGGAGTATCCCGGATCGGGTGCCCCCACCTATACAAGGCCCGGCCGCAGTGCCGCCGACTGGAGGAAGACCATTATTAAACTGATAGAGGAGAATCCCGGGGCCGATACGGCGGAGCTTCTTGAGACAGAGGTGAACGATTTCTGCAATGCGTTCTGGACGCTCGGGTCGGATGAGCTCGCCGATGTCGTGATGCAGATGCCGAAGACCGTCAAACGGATTCCGAACGATGACAAGCGCATCCGCGACAAGCTTACAGAAGCTTACAAAAAGAGACTTTATGATCTCTTAAACAGAGCCGTGATGCCGAGTGTAAGGGAGTATTACAACAGAAAAATGATCCTTGCGGCGCAGAAAACGATCGCATCGGCGAAAAAGTATTATAACCAGGAGATCACCTTCGATATTCTGGAAGCGGACCGGACCGACGAGAAGGGAAACCGTGACGAAAAAGCCGATGCCGTATACGGCGGCTGTCGCTGCTGTTTCGTGCCGCTTTCGGGAGAGGCCGACGTGGAGAACTGGTCTTCGATCCTTCCGGAGAAGAACGTGGGGCTGCACGGCACGTTTACGCTGATCGGCCATATCACGGCGGGAAGACCGTCGTATCTGTCGGTATATCAGCCGGACGCCGATCTCAGAACGGACCAGCCGGTGCTCTCGGTTCCTTTTACGATCAATGAGGAAAACTATGTCAGGATCATCCTTGAGGAACCGGAGAAGGAAGACACGGATGTCTCCGATTTTGAGGGGCTCTGGTACGATACCTGGGCCGGCAGCGAACTGACCGTAAAAAAAGCCGCAGACGGGCGTCTGGGGCTCCAAAACTACGGCGGTATTGATGACTGGATTTATTTCGATTATTCTGAGATGCCAAAGGGTTCAGCCGTGACCATACGCGGCACAGAGGTGCAGGTCGCAGAGGCGGAACGCCTTTTACTGCTTACGGATCCCGAATGTGCGGGCATCGATCTGCCAAAGGATCTTACGTATCACCTGTGGACGGATCCCGGAGCCGGACAGCTGGTTACCATCTTCGGCACACAGACGGACGCATACACAAGAGAAAGCCGGGAATCAACGGTTCCTGAGATTTCTGTTCAGGATTACAGCGGCGTGATACCGCCGGGAGGGGATTGACGGTCATTTCAGGTATGGTGAAGGATTACTCCAGCGGATACTCCGTTTCGATGCGCATTGCGCCGCCGTCAGCTCCCTGTTCCCTGTCCACGGTGACCCGGCCGTTTTCTGCTTTATAGATACAGCTGCGGTCGCCGTTAAAAAAGAAATGAACCACGATTTCCCTGTCGGAAGCCTCTTTCAGGATATCCCGGATCTCTTCCTCGCGCACTTCACTTACACCGATCAGGAGAACCGGATATCCTGAAAGGATTTCTTCCACAGGCAGGATCTCTTTTTTTGCAAAATCTTTCGAAGGATACCGGAACTCTATCGTAAGTGTCCCGGGAACGGTCCCTGCAGCTTCCTGAACAAGTTCCTCAAAATACGGTCTTGCCTCCGGTTCGATTTTTCTGACATAATCCGATGTCACGTCCTCTTTGCTCTTGCACCCGCCCAAAAGGCATACGATGCAGAGGAGCAGGACACTTGTCAGCAGTTTTTTTATTTCACGGTTCTTCATCTGATTTCTTCTGCCTTTCCTTCAGGAAATCTTTGCCCCTGGACACCGCGAGGTGATGTAATCCCATACAAAATCATAGTCTTCGCAGGGAACATAAACCTGGTTCTTCGAGAAGAGAGAATTTACCTTGATCACCTGGGAACGCGGGTATCCCTTGATCCTCCTGACGGCACTGAACCGGGAGGAGAGGCTTCCATGAGAGGCAATCAGCAGTCCCTGCCCCGTTCTTCCCGGATTTCCCGCAGCTCCTCCTGCCAGGGCCGTCAGAATACCGATCACCTGCGCTTTCTTCATCTGTTTCTGCTGCTGGATATGGTCGATGCCGTCTTCATCCATGACGAAGACAACAACATATTTCCAGCCATAAGATGCAGCTACGATCAGAAACGCAAGGAAGGAAAGAACGACCAGGATGGCTGCAGTAATGAAAAACCCCTTTGCTGCGGACAGGAACGCATCCGCGAGGCCGCTCCGGCCGATACCGGAAAGGAATACGACAAGCGCCGGAGCCAGAGCGCACAGACAGAGGATTTTGATGATGGTAAAGAACAGTACCGGATTCCGCATCATCGGATATTCATACACCCAGCGGTACTTTCCGTCCGGACACAGGGTGACACGCTCGGGATTCAGACCGGACCTCTCCTTCATCTCATTCCGGCTCTGGTCTGTTCCTGACAAAACGGCCGTCATCGCGGCCCCGCAGCTGCTGCAGAACTTTGAATCATCCTTCATTTCAGCTCCGCAATTTGTACATTTCATCGTCATATGGATTCTCCTTTTTGAATAACCGCTGCTGTTTACCGGACACTCCGCATCAGACCGATCCGGTCCTGCTCGCCGGAGATCCAGTGGAAGGTGCCTGTGGCATATTCGGTCTTCCCGTCTGCAGAAAGATAGAACCCGTCAAAGTCTACCTGTGCATAGGTGGACTGCGCAGTTGCCGTTCCGTTCTGATACTTTCCCTTGAACGTATCGGTATGTGTTTCGTCGATGGAGTTTCCCACTGCCGGATCGTACATATATTTCCAGTTAGCGGTCAACATAAACTGATCGCCGTCGGTATCGATCATAACATGAAAGTACCGTTCCGCGTCCGAACCGTAAACTTTTCCGTCGGAACACATAAAGGCTTTCCATCCGCCGTTTAAGGAAAGGGCATCGTCCGTGATCCGCATGGCTGAATCAGGGTCCGTGATCACGCGGCCCGCCTCGTTTCCTTCATACAGTACACAATCAAGGAACCATTCAAAATCCGTTGCGTAGGCAATGTCCTCTGTGGAAAGCCGTGCCGCAAGCTCTGAACCTCCCGCCGGGGCGGTACTTCCTCCGTCTTGCGTATCAATATCCACAATGCCGTAATCGGCATCCGGATCATATGCGCCGTCCGGTCCCACATAGTACCCGTCAGGGGTATAGCAGTCGGTGAGCATATGGCCAAGCTCATCAACAAAGTAATAGTTCCCGTTATCTTCGATCCAGCTGCTGGTAACGATCTCATCGTCAATTATATAAAACCATGTGGCGGCGACCTGGGTCCATGTGCCGCCGGTTACCGTGTCATACGCCTGTCCCTGCGGGGTGGTATCTGCCTCTGTTTCCGTTTCCGGTGCCGGGGTTTCTGCGGCTTTTGTTTCTGCAGAAGCGGGCTTCGCAATAAAAGGATCTCCCGCAATCATTTCAGAGGTTCCTTTTGCGATGGATACATCGTTTTCCTCTTTCAGTTCATAATAAGGTTTTGCGCCGGCAGATTTCTGACTTTCCCGGGGTTCTCCTGTTCCGTTCCCGCGGCAGAGGTAAAATATGGCTGCGGCAGCGAAAAGGACAATGATTCCGAGCAAAACGGTTTTCGGAAATCCACCGCCTCCGGTTTTCTGCGGATGGTTTTCTTTTCCCGGTTTTCTTTGTTCAGACATACGGGCGGGTTCTTCTTCCACTCTGACCCCGCACGATTCACAGAAAACCGAATCATCCGGGAGTTCAGCACCACAATTTGTACAAAATCTTTTCATTTCGTTTTCTCCTCGTCAATCCCCATAACACACCGTTTATCATAAAAAAACGTACTTTTGACGCTCTTATCATTATATACGCATTTTCAAAAAAAACAGTATCTTCTGAATCAACGGTCACCTGACTGATGGCATCGCCCGGTTCTTATTATCACAGGAAAAAGCGGCCCTGTAAGAAGGGGACAGCAGGTCATTGATGCGGTGGGAGCAGCAGTTTATCGGAATCAGCCGCGGCATGATACAAAAAGGTGCCAATAAGAAACGTCCCCGTTGACACCTGAAAACAGCAATATTGGAGTAGCGGGTATCAAGAGAAGAATGATATAATAATGCCGGGCAGTATTATGAGAAATTCAGAAATCATCAGGAAAATTACAGATTTTATTGAAACCCATCTTGAGGATGAGCTTACAGTTTCGGTACTTGCAAAAGAGGCAGGATTTTCTTCGTACCATTTCTGCCGGTTGTTTGTGGTTTATACAGGTCTTCCGGTCATGGAGTATGTAAGACGCAGGAGACTCTCCCGGGCAGCGGAGGATATCCTTTCCGGAAGAAGGATTGCTGATACGGCTGCGGATTATGGGTTTGAGACACATTCCGGGTTTGATAAGGCGTTCAAAAAAGTCTATGGCTATTCTCCGGATGAATTCTGCAAAAGAGTCAGTCCGCATCATCCGCCGGCGCCGAATCCGCTCGGAAAGATGACAGAAGCGGAACTTCCGACCGAACCTGTTTTCCGGATGGAACACAGAGACCGTTTTTATATTGCCGGTGTAATCCTCCGGACGGCAGAGGACCTGAAAAGTGTCAGAGAGCTTCCTGCGCTTTGGAAGG
>JAZUHZ010000087.1:0-3572 GCA_045642005.1 Candidatus Avilachnospira sp. | reverse complement strand
GGCAAGTACCCCACGGTTTCCGTCCGCTTCAACAATTATGACACTTACACCTATGAAGAGTTCAAGGAAACCGGTTACAAGGATGAGGATTACATGAATTACATTCCCTTCTGCGTGACGGATGCCATGAACTCCGAAGGTCTGTACGTGGAAGCCAATGTCCGCGAGCCGGATCTGTATTTCCTGAATACCGGAACGAATCCCGACAAGGAACGCGTGATGGTCAACATGCTCGTGCAGATGATTGCCATGAACTGCGCCACCGTGAAGGACGCTCTCGATTACCTGCGGAACGATATCAACGTCGTTTCCACTCCCTATATTGATATGCGCACGCCCACCCAGTATGCCTACTGCATCGGCGATGCAACAGGCAATTTCGGCGTAATCGAGATCGCCCGGAATGAAGTCCATTTTGTGCCCTATGCTTCCGCGCAGGGTAACTACTATCTGAATCCGGTCTGGACCGTGATGGATGCCAACGGCTCCGGTTACGGCAGAGCGGAGCGCGTGATGGACGGCCTGGAGGATGTCAACACGCTGGAGGAAATGATGGAGCAGATGAAGAAGCCCATGTGGAACCAGCATATCCTCTACCTGGAAAACTCCTATCAGGATGAAAACGGCATTACCCGCTTTGTGGACGATGAAGGAAATCCTGTGATCGACTGGCGCAGCGACCTCGCAAACATCCTCCCCGTGGATCCGGATACCGGCCATATTTCCACGGACGGCCCCGCAGATCTGTACACCAACAGCAACACCCGCTGGATGATGAACGAAGACAACTTTGAAGAGATGAAAGCCGGTATCACGGCCTTTATGGAAATGCTCGGCTGGAAAGACAAACTGGAAGCCTACTATGAAGGCGATGAAATGCCTCTGCGCGAAGAACGCGGCATCTTCACCACCGGCGTCTCCTACGCCGTCAACTGCGCGCAGAAGACGATGCTCATCAAGTTCTGGGAAAAGGAAGACCTCACCTACGAGATTTCATTCAAGTAAATCGACAAAAAGAAGAAGCCCCCGGGCTTCTTCTTTTTTCACCTGCGTCGCTCTATGGAAACCGCTTCCCGTTTATGGTACTATTAGCCTGACTTTGAAAAATCTGCGGAGAATTTGGTATGAATAAAAAGATTTGCATTCTGTATACAGGCGGCACCATAGGAATGGTCTCGGGAGAGCACGGCTATGTGCCCTCGGCTTCCGCGCTGTCCGAGGCCGTCCATTCCATGAAGGACCTGAAAATGCCGGGAATGCCGGAGATTGACATCGTCCAGTTTGATCCCCTTCTGGACTCCAGCAACATGTCCATTCCGGAATGGAACAAAATCGGTGCCGCAATCGATGCGCGTTACGATCAGTATGACGGCTTCGTGATTCTCCACGGAACGGATACCATGTCCTATTCCGCTTCCGCCCTCTCCTTCATGCTGGAAAATCTGGACAAACCGGTGGTCTTTACCGGCTCACAGATTCCGCTCTGCGAAATCCGCTCCGACGGAACCAACAACATCGTTACCTCCGTCATCATCGCCTCCGACGGCATCGCAAAAGAAGTGTGCATCTATTTTGACGGAAAGCTGATCCGCGGCTGCAGAAGCACAAAGATGTCGTCCACCCAGTTCATGGCCTTCGATTCCCCGAACTGTGAGACGCTGGCAGAAGCGGGCATCCGCATCGAGTACAAAAACAACTATCGCTGCCCGCCGAGAACCGGTGCTTTCCGGTTCTCTCCGCTGAAAGAGATCCCCGTGGGAATTATCAAAATGTTCCCGGGAATCCAGATTCAGATTTTTGAATCCGTCATGACGGAACAGCTGAAAGGCGTTGTTCTGGAAACCTTCGGCGCCGGAAACATCCCCACCAGCTCCGGCGGCGCACTGATTCCGATCATCGACAAAGCGTACCATAACGGAACGCTGGTCATCGTGTGTTCCCAGTGTGTGCAGGGCTCCGTCTCTCTCGGCGCCTATGAAACCAGCAAATCTCTCATTGATATCGGCGCTGTCAGCGGAAAAGACATGACGACCGAAGCCGCCATGACGAAGCTGATCTATCTTTTCAGCAAGGACCTGTCCATCGATGAGATCTCCCGGCTGATGACGAAAAACCTCTGCGGCGAACTGACGGAATAGCACCGGCAGTACTCCCCATCATTTGCGAAGCAAACATTATGTTTCGCCCCGCCATCGGCGGCATGGTGCACGGATACTATCTGCTCCCTACATGCCCTTCGGGTTCATTTTCCTCGAACTACGAACTGTGGCTTCTGCGAACTAAACACTGTGGCTTCCACCAGCTGACCTCGGTTGTCACGAGACGGATGAGGTGTCCAAATCTTTCCCTGTGAGCCTGATGTACTTCGAAACATCACTGTAATGAATATATCTGCAGTTTTGAAAAGATTCGTAAGGTTCACCGCAATAGACTACGCTCATAGATTCCACATTCGGTTCGCTGTCGCACAGGTGCTTCATATTCCTGGAAAAATCTTTATTTGGTGTCATCGACGATTTGATTTCGTAAAGAGAAAGCATTCCCTCTTTCCGAAGAATCAAATCTACCTCGACCCCTTTCTCCGTTCTCATGTAGAAAAGATTCGGTTCTTTTTTATCATTCAGTCTTGCCTTCATGGCTTCCAGTACGACTATATTTTCGAATATGTTCCCTCTGAGAGGATCTCTGGACGCCTGCCTGGCGGTTTCGATTCCGAGCAGGTAAGCAGCAAGGCCCGGCTCCACAAAATACACTTTGGGAGACTTTACAATACGTTTGCTGATGTTGGAGAAATAGGGCTGAAGTCTGAAGACAACATACGAGGCTTCCAATACCGATAACCATTCGCTTAACGTAACGGAAGAAACCCCGACCTCTCCGGCCATGCTGTTCAGATTTACCACCTGCCCGATTCTTCCTGCCAAAAGTGTCAGAAATCTGGTAAAGGAATTGAGGTCTTTTACAGCAATCATCTGTCTCAGATCTTTTTCTATATAAGTATCCAGATAATCTCCGTAATACACACCCGGTTCTCTGGAATTCTCCAGATACATCTCCGGCATAAACCCTCTGACGATATTTTCATCTATGTCTTCTAATTTTCCGCTATTCTTTATTTCTTCCAGACTGAGAGGGTATAAAGTATGAATTGTTGTTCTGCCCGCAAGGGACTGTGCCACGGCCTCTCTCAATCGGGGTTGGTGGCTTCCCGTTAAAATAAATCTGCCGTTTTTCCTTCTGTCTTCATCCACCTTCACCTGAATTGCAGAAAGCAGTTCAGGCACACGCTGAACCTCATCGATAATCATTGGTTCCTGGTATTTTTTAAAAAATCCGATATAGTCCGTCTCTGCCAGTTCTCTTGTTGTTTTGTCTTCCAGATTTACGTAAGTGTATTCCGGAAAAAGTTCTCGTACCAGCGTTGTCTTCCCGGCCTGCCTTGGACCCAGCACCGTAACGACTGGCACTTGATTTGCACTTTTCTGTATTATATCTGAAATGGTCCTGTGAATCATAAGAAGCACCTTCTTTCGCAACAGATACTAACACAAAACGGGCGTATTTTTCAAGAG
>JAZUHZ010000086.1:0-3176 GCA_045642005.1 Candidatus Avilachnospira sp. | reverse complement strand
AGAAGCTACAGGATTCCTGCAATACGAACCTGCAGGGACAGCTGATGCTTTCCAAAGAGGTTCTTCTTCGGGCCATGATCCCTGCCGAGTCGGGCAGCATTATCAATATCAGTTCCATGAGAGGACTTGACAGTCCGCATTTTCCGTTCTATCCTGACGTAATGGGAGACCAGCCGGTCAACTATACGACAGAGAAGTGGGCCATGATCGGTATGACCAAATACATGGCCGGACGATACGGCCAGTATCATATCCGTGTCAACGCCGTTGCGCCGGGCGGATTCAATCCGAATCTGGATCCCGAAACCAACAGTTTTGTGCAGACCTACATCGACAATACGCCGCTTAAATGCTGGGCCAATGAAGATGATATCAAGGGACCGGTCTGCTTCCTGGCTTCGGAAGCGGCCAATTATGTAACAGGTGCCACCCTCGTCATGGACGGCGGATGGACCGTGTGGTAATTATGAAAAGGAGAGAGAACAAATGATTTCCTGCACTGAATTTATCCCGTCTTACAGCGAACTTTTCACCTATCTGGAAGAGAAATACGGCCGTGATGAAGTGGACCGTTTCTGGGAGTATCTGTTTGATCCGAAGGTGGAGGCATGCCCCCTTGTGAAATTTGTCAAGAACGAAGGAATCAAAGGCTGCTTCACCTACTGGAAAGGCACCTTAAATGAAGAGGCTGCCGATTTTACCATGTATTTAAACGAGAAGGCCGGATGGTTCATGAACGTCATGCACCACTGCCCCTCCAAGGGACGTCTTCTCGAGCTTAAGGAGTCCGTCGGCATCACCCCGTATCATGACTACTGCCTGCACTGTGATCATTACCGTGAGTCTGTAGCCGAGGCCGGCCTTGAGTATATCTATAACTTCAACGGAGTTGACCATGCGGCCTGCTCCATGATCATCTATGATCCGAAGAAGTTTGACGGCAGGATCATTGTTGATGAGAACACCGTGATCATGGACCGGAAAGCCTCCGACAACGAGTATTTCCATAAGGATTTCCACAACTCCCTCAATAAGGGCGTTGAGTACCTCGGAACGCATCACAGCGTGGAGGACATCACCGAATACCTCACCCGCTACGCGAAGAATGTCAAGTGGCAGGTGATCGAGGCGGCCAAAAAGGACGGGGTGAAACCCATCGAGGAATTTATTCTCGACACTTATAAGAAAGACCACGGCGAGGATGCCGTGACCACGGAGATCTCCGAAGACGGAAAGCTTCTTACCGTAAAGATCAGTTACTGCCCGGCCGTGAGACACCTTCACAATACCGGCCGCGTCGTGACGAAGTGGTATTCCATGACCACCACCGTCGTCATGGAGACGATTGCGAAAGAGGCGGGACTTACCTTTACCATGAAGTCCTATGATGAGGAAACCGGAGCCGCGGAGTATACCTTCAGCGCATAAGAAGCTATGGATCATTTATCGGAAATTATTGAAAAATTCGACCTGGACGGGAAAACCTCTGAGGTAAAGGAGCACGGAACCGGACATATCCACGGGACCTATGCGGTGACTACGGACAAGGGTACCCGTTATATCCTGCAGAGGATCAATGAGGTGACTTTCCGAAACGTGCCGGAACTCATGGAGAACATCACAGGGATCACCCGGTATCTCAGGGAAAGGATTGCAGATGATTCCCGATGCCTGATCGTGATTCCTCTGAAAAACGGTGATTCCTGGTACCGCGATGAGACCGGTGCGTACCGGATGTTCAACTTTATTGAGGATACGCTGTCCCTTGACCTTCCGGAATCTCCCGCGGATTTCTATGAAAGCGCGGTCGGCATCGGCACCTTCCAGCAGAATCTATTGGGATATCCCGTGGAGAAACTGCATGAAGCCATCCCGAACTTCCATAATACGCCGGACCGTTATCGCCTCTTCCATGAAATGCTACGGAAGGATCCCGTGGGAAGAGCAAAAGAGGTTCAGCCGGAGATCGAATTCTATCTTTCCCATGAGGAGGAAATGGGCACGCTGCAGCGGATGCGGGAACTGGGAACCCTTCCGACAAGGGTGACGCATAATGATACAAAGCTCAATAACGTCCTCCTGGATAAGACCACCCGGAAAGCCAAATGCGTGATCGATCTGGATACGGTCATGCCGGGTCTGAGCCTGTATGATTACGGGGATGCCATCCGGTTCGGTGCCTCCACGGCAGCCGAGGATGAAAAAGATCTTTCTAAAGTGGAAATGAATCTTTCCATGTTCCGGATCTATACGGAGGGATTTTTACGGGCCTGTCCGGGTCTCACGGAGAACGAAATCGCCATGCTCCCGATGGGAGTAAAGACTATGACCTGTGAGTGCGGGCTCAGGTTTCTGACGGATTATCTGGACGGAGACCACTACTTCACCGTTCACTATCCGGAGCAGAACCTGGACCGGACAAGAACCCAGATCCGGCTGGTACAGGATATGGAGAAAAAGTGGGACGAGATGCATCGTATCGTCCGGGAAATCGCAGAGAAATAATAAAGAAAAACAGCCAGGCTGGAAACAGCCTGGCTGTTACAATAAAAGGGAAAAAGAATCTTCCATATCCGGTATTTATCGGGCAATTCTCCGGAAAAAAGCAATTGCCCTGTCGATCAGCACACCGGCTGCTGCCGGAATCAGAAGACCGGCAAGCAGGTATATGATCCAAAGCGGATCCGCATAGCTCACGGGAAAATTGATGAGAATGGATCTGTCAGCACCGAAAAGGGAAGCATAAACGATATCTGTAAGCTTGAGTACGGAAAAGTGAAGGGCCATGATGTCAAAGGAATGAGCGCCCAGAAAACTGAAAGCGGTCGCAACCGGCAGCAGGGAAAGATACTTTGCCGCACAGAGCACCATGTAGATTCCAACCGGGGATATGACATAGATCCATACGCCGGGGATGTGGAAACCGCTCAGGTCCATGGTGACGTTCGCGGTTTTTCTTAACAGGATCAGGGCTGCAAAACACAGGAGGCCGGCAACGGGATTTAAAAACTTCCTGAGGTCTTTGACATACACACGGAGGGCATGCCCCAGATACATGAAGCCGATCGCAAGAAAAGAGGTCTGCAGATGATAGGCAATCCCAACTTCCCGGGAATAAAGGAAAAGTCCGATGACGGCACAAAATGCACAGGCGATTGCGAGGAACCACTCTTTTT
>JAZUHZ010000085.1:0-2636 GCA_045642005.1 Candidatus Avilachnospira sp. | reverse complement strand
GAGCAGTCGGAAGCCCTTGACCAGGCCATCGACGACCTTTCCATGGTGATCGATGACCTGTATTCTGCCATCGAGGAGTAAAAAATGCTCCATGACGCAGATATCAGAGAGCCGCTTTCCGGAAAAGCCATTTATTGTATTTGAATGCGGCTCCTATGACGAGCTCATTCATTGCATCATGGAGGACACGGACCCGTTCCCGTATGATTTAAGCGATGAAGAACTCCGCCTAGAGATTCAGGTTGCACTCGGACTCCGGACGTATCCGGGAAATTACTAACGTGGAGGATCTCATAACAGATGGCGTCACGCAGGGAATATCTGAATTATATACTGGATCAGCTTTCCGGCCTTTCAGGCATCACCTATCGGGCTATGATGGGAGAGTACATCCTTTACTTTAACGGCAGAATCATCGGTGGTATCTATGATGACCGTCTTCTTGTAAAACCTGTAAAGGCAGCTCTTTCGCTTATGCCTTCCGCAAAGAAAGAGGTTCCCTACGAAGGGGCAAAAGAAATGCTCCTTGTAGAGGACGTGGACAACAGAGAATTCCTTGAAGAGTTTTTTCTTCGATATTTGAGGAACTTCCGGAACCGAAGAAACGGAAATAACAGAGATATTCTCTCTTAAAATATACCTATTCATAACTATACTGACAAAAAGGAGGATGCGTCTCCTCATTTCGAGGTTTGATGCCAAAAACAATGAAAAAACGGATTGCACTATTTCTCAGCATGGCCTTGATTCTTTCTCTTGCAGCCTGCGGCGAAGGGAATACTTCCTCTTCAGACAGCATGAATGGAACTGAGAGTTTAGGAGTGGAGAACATAAGGACCGAAAGCAGTCAGGCTGAAGGCAAAGGGGCAGACAACGGAAAATCTGAAAACGCTCCGAAGACAGCCGCATCGGCAGAAAACGGCGGGAGCGTTTCGGAAGAGACCGTTTCCCAGGATAACGGTGAGGATCCGGTCAAAGCGCTTGAAATGCAGTATGCAGGCCTTAAAGAAGATGCTCTTACCTGGGATTATAATTCCTCTACCAATACGATTGTGATCTCCGGTGAAGGACCGATGCGGGATTACCGGGAAGAGGCTCCCATCTGGGACCAGTATTCCTCCGAAGCAAAGCATGTCGTGATCGGGGATGAGGTCACTTCGGTTGGCGCCGGTGCCTTCCTGTGGTTTTCGGAACTGTTGGACGTGGAGCTCGGAGAATCCGTTGAGTTTATCGGGGATGCGGCTTTCAGTAACTGTATCCGTCTTGAAACCGTCAATTTTCCGGAAAAGCTGAAATATGTGGGAATCGCTGCCTTTAACGATGACCTGCTTCACAGCGATCAGGGCTTTGTCTTTCCGGAGGGAATGCTTTACCTCGCAGAGGATTCCTTCCGCTCTGCCTTTAAAGAATCTTTCGTTTCCATTCCGGCATCGCTTACCGGTATCGGAAAAGGCGCATTTGCAAACTGCTTTGTGGACGAATTCCGTGTTGCTCCCGAAAATACGGTTTATGTCTCCGAGAACGGCTGTCTGTACGATAAACAGATGACGACGCTGATCAACTATCCTGCAAATCATTCCGCAGCGCTCTATGAAATACCCGAGGGCGTCACAACGATCCTAAGGGATGCCATTGCCGTAACAAACAATCTTGAAAAGATCATGATTCCGGCATCGGCTACCGTGATCGAAGAAGCCTCGATCTACTGGAACTACGGCCTTGCCGCCATCGAAGTTGACGGGAATAACAAAAACTATATATCGGATGACGGAGTGCTTTACACCGCTCAGGGGAAACTTCTTGTAAGCTATCCGCCTGCTTCTGACAGAACGGAATATACGGTGATGGAAGGATGTGAAAGATTCGGCATTTACTCCCTCAGTCAGGCAATGGGCCTTACGGAGCTTCATGCCGGAGAATACCTCAGAGAAATCGGAGACAGTGCGCTTTACGGAAGTTCCTCTCTTTCTGAGATCGGGCTTCCAAAGGGTCTTCAGAAGATCAATGACAGTGCGTTTTGGTTCTGTGACGCTCTTACAAGGGTGGATTTTTCCGGAAGCAGTGAGGACTGGAGCGGGATTGAGATCGGAGAAAAGAACGAGTGTCTCACAGACGGCAGCGTGGAGATCCATTGTGCAGAGTAAGTCAAAGGAGTGATCATGACAAAGAAAATCATTGCTATTAACGCCGGCCCGAGAAAAGGCTGGAATACGGATCAGCTTATATCCATCGCAGGGAAAGGTGCCGAAAGCACTGGAGCGGAAGTGGAATACATTTCCCTTTTCCAGCTGGAGAAGTACACCGGCTGTGTTTCCTGTTTTGCCTGCAAAAAGCCCGGCACATTCGGGAAATGCATGTTTAAGGACGGGCTTTCTGACGTCCTTGAAAAGATCCGCCATGCAGACGGACTGATCATCGGCTCCCCAAACTACCTCGGAAACCTCACGGCAGGCTTCCGGGCATTGTATGAGCGCCTGGTGTTCCAGTCACTCACCTATAACAAAGAGACACCCTGCTGCAATGAGCACATGATCCCGGTGCTCCTCATCATGACCAGCAACTGTCCGGAAGAAGTCTATCAGGCGGAAGGTTATCAGACGCTCCTTGATTCCTATCAGAAAACGCTTTCGAGATTC
>JAZUHZ010000084.1:0-1532 GCA_045642005.1 Candidatus Avilachnospira sp. | reverse complement strand
AAGCGGCTCTTCCCGGAGCACCGCGGCAAACTCTGCAAGGGCATCATAATTCACCCGGTAGAGTTTGAGCTTCATATCTTTCTCGTCATTATCCGGCGTGATCTTCACATAGTCATCCTGAAGAAGCTCACCGAGCTCGATCAGGTATTTCCGGTCCAGATTGGAGTATTCCTTTTTCGTCCCGTCTGTGGTCACCGTTGCTTTTTTTACGGAAGTGTTGCCGACATAGACATAGTATTCACCATCCGTCGGCACATAGATCGAATAGCTCTTGTCCGGTTCCATGGCGCCGATCGTGATTTCCTCCATAACCTGCGGCACACCGAGCACGTCACACAGAGAATTCTGAACGAGCACAGGATTGTCAAATTCAAAAATCCAGGGCATGATCAATGTCTTCGGGACCATAAAACCGAGCGACGTATGGTTCACATTCTCATAGAGACAGGTGGTTTCCGTCACATCGATCAGTTTTTTTCCGAGGGAAAGCGGAAGCTCCCCGGAATAGAACCCGTACCGGATATTGAGGAGCGAATCAATGAGCGGGGTGGATCCGGTGATGGAATAGGCATTCGTGCTCGCTTCACATCCCACTTTTTTGAAAAAGTCGGAAAGGCCGGCATCCGCCGTACTGGAAAACAGAGAAACAGAAGGATAATTCAGCCACGCGCCGTCATCCTTTGTCCGGCGGGTAATCCGCTCGAAGCGGTAGAGATCCCCGTCCTCCCGGAGGTCTTCCGTTTCCCGGTAAAGTTCCCGGATATCCTCATTATCCTTCACATAATAGGTCCGGGAGCAGGTAGTGAAAGAGGTGACCGCGGAATTTACGGTCAGATCACACAGAAGGACCGCCATCAGAAAAAGCACCGCTCCTCTTTCCGGGAGCTTTCTGTTCTTATACAGGAGGATCCCCAGGGCATACAGTGCCAGAAGAAGCAGAGAAAGCCAGAAGGTATATACCGGAAAATACTTGGAATCCGCCTCCTTCTGCACATACAGAAGGAAAATAAAGGCAGACAGCAAAGCTGCGCCGGCCTGACTGGCGGTCACGGCTCTTCGGAGCGTATACACCCGGGCGCACATAAAGATCACGAGAAAATCAAAAGCAAACGCCTCGCGGGCCGGCAGGGAATTCGGAAAATGAAGCCCGTGCCAGATATACTCCAGGAAATTATAGGAGAAACTCCCGATCAGAAGAAGGACGACGAAAAGATATACGGATTTTTCCCGGACGCTGATCTTTTCATTCACAAGATAGAGAGGGATCAGAAGAAGAGCAAAGGTACCGGCATAGATATTGGGCCAGTGCTCCAGAGCCTGTTCGGTCGTAACCGCGGGGAGCATGCGCGCGAGCACGTCGATCACGGGAAAATACTCTTTCACGGTCGTCGGGAACGTCGACGTGGCAGAAGCTGAGAGCCCGAGGGCAAACCAAGCCGGAATCAGAAGGATTCCCGCAAAAAGGCCGGCCGCAATACTGCCGGCAGCAAACTTTGAACTGC
The DNA here is from genome assembly GCA_045642005.1 of Candidatus Avilachnospira sp. Taxonomy (GTDB): domain Bacteria; phylum Bacillota; class Clostridia; order Lachnospirales; family Lachnospiraceae; genus Avilachnospira. Next base: position 30 of record JAZUHZ010000084.1, on the reverse strand, counting down.
GGATCAGAAACTCCTTCCCGTTCTTCGGAA
>JAZUHZ010000083.1:0-39955 GCA_045642005.1 Candidatus Avilachnospira sp. | reverse complement strand
ATTTCGAAAAAGCAAATTTTTTATTTGCTTTACTCGGCCGGGGAAATATGTTACATTCTTATTAAATGGAAAGAAACGGAGAAGCGATGTGAAACAAAGAAACGAAGGACAGCTCACATTCTGGGAAGCGTCGGGAATCATCACCGGACACGGCGTGGGATCGGGAATCCTCTCCGTTCCGTATCTTGCCTCCCGTACGGGGATCTTCCAGACTGTCCTGATCCTCTGCCTCTCGTACGCGTTCAGTCTGCTCCTGCATCTTCTGATTGCCGAGCTGAGTACCGCAAACCGCGGAGCACAGTTCGTTACCTGTCTGAAAAATGATCTTTTCCGTGGGAATAAGCCGTTCCTTACCTGGTCCGTTTTTCTCATGATCGGACTGTCGGTTCTTGTGAATGTTGTGGCCTTTCTGGAAGGCGCGGCAGCCGTCTTTTCGTCATGGCTCGGTCTCCCGCATCTTTACGGCATGATTCTCTTCTATCTCTTAAGTTCTCTGGTGGTTTTCGCCGGACTGAAATCCGTGGGATTTTTTGAAAAAATCGCGGTTGCCCTGATGACCGCCATTGTCTTAGGGCTTTTCTTCGCCGTGGCCGGAAACGGAAAGAGCCCGGCGCCCGTCTCCCCCGGAGACTGGAAATCCTGTCTTGCGTTATTAAGCATCGTGTCCTTTTCCCTGTCGGCTGTCATGAGTACGCCGCTTGTGGTAAAAGGACTCGATTTCAACCCGAAGCGGATCCGAAGATCCATTGCGGCCGGTCTTTTCGTCAATACACTTCTCATTTCCCTGATCACCCTGGTCACCCTGAAGGGAGTCGATGTCATCACCAAAAACGGAGCGCTTGTGGATCTTTCAGAAAGCCTCGGAAAAGGTGCGGGGATTGCCGGGTATCTCTTCACCCTCTTTGCTCTGGCAACCTCCTTCTGGGCCAATACCTTAAACATGCGGGATCTGGTTTCCGAACAGACCGGTCTTTCCCCGGAAAAAAGCTTTCTTTTCTCCTCGCTTCCGTGCCTTCTTGCCGCCCTTCCCGGTCTTTCCACCTTTGTCGGGTTTACAAGATTTGCCGGCATTGTCCAGGTCATAACGGGGCTTTCCGTCATTCTGGCTTACAACCGGTCAAGAAAGCGCATAAAAAAAGCAGAGATCACCGGATTCTTCGGTTCTCTGCCTTTTCAGATCGCAGTTGTCCTTTTTATGCTTCTCGCCTCTCTCGGCGCCGTTCTCAGGGTCTAGTCTTTTCGTTGTTTTGGCACTGCATTCCGCATTGCAATCAGCAATACCATTCGCAATTTATTTTCGGTGCATACTTTCCACCTGACTTGTAATACATTTATCCTTAAGGAGGTGAGACATATGGCATTTGAAATCAAGCCTACCCGCAGGGACAGTGAAAATAAGACCATCCGTTTTCCCCTCGAACTGATCGAGGAGATCAACACGGCCATTGCCGGAAAGGATGTCACGTTTTCAGGTTTTGTGATTCAGGCGGTGGAGTATGCGCTCCTCAACATGGACGGAGAAGAATGAACTTCTACTCCGTCTTTTTTATTCTGCCCATGATCACAAAATAGCAGACGGCCATTGCCGTGCCGCTTATGAGCCAGGAAGCCGGCTCCGCCAGAGAGATGGCGGGGAACCCGATCACCGGGGTAAGCACATAGGCAAAAAAGCACCGGATAACCAGTTCGATCGCGGTTCCGAACATCGGCGCCACTTTTCTTTTCAGGCTCTGAATGCACATCCGAAATCCCATCACACCGGTCTGCGCCCAGGTAAAAGCGCCCTCAATATTAAGCATGGTCTGTGCCGTGCGGACCACATTTTCACTGTCCGTGTTGGTGATCAGCCGTACGATATTGTCCCCGAGTGTAACGAGGATCGTATAGGTCACCACATTGAAGGCCAGGCTCAGCCCGATGGAGGTCCAGATTCCGCGGGTGATCCGGTCGTATTTTTTCGCACCGTAGTTCTGGGCGGCAAAGGTCGCCACGCTGTTCGCGATATTCACGGACGGAATCGTGGCAAAGTTCCGGATCTTGGAGCAGGAACTCTGGGCAATGATGGTATCCGGGCCGAGGGAATTGACTGCTCCCTGAATCGCCACGGCACCGATGGCGAAAATGGAATTGGTGACGGCCACGGAGATTCCCACGAGGAACATTTCTTTTGCAAGTGCCCCGGTTCCCTTAAGGTCTTTCAGTGTAAACTTCATCTCCGGGAACAGCCGGAAGAAATAGTACCCGGAAAGCACCGCCGAGATCAGCTGGGAAAAGATCGTAGCCAGTGCCGCGCCGGCCACGCCCATCTGTAAGACAACGATGCAGAGGAAATCCAGTCCGATATTGAGGAAAGAACTGAAGATCAGAAAATAAAGCGGCATCTTCGAATTTCCGAGGGCTTTAAAGGCGCTGGCAAACAGGTTATAGGCCATCGTGCAGGTCAGGCCGCCGATGATAATGACCGCATAGAGCCTTGCGTCCGAAAAAAGTTCCTCCGGGGTATTGATCAGGCGCATCAGGGGCCCGAGGAGAGATAAAAACACTGCAGACATGATCACCGAATAAAGGAAGCAGAGTTCCGTCATCACGGCAAAGGATTTCCGGGTTTTCTCCATATCTCCCGCGCCGAAGGCGTTCGATAAGAGGATGGAGTTTCCGAGATTATAACCCCGGGCCGCATAGTTCATCATCATGATCACGGCACTGGTGGCCGCGATCGCCGCCAGAGCGTGATCCCCGAGGGTATACCCGGCGATCGTCATGTCCGCGACGCTGTAAAGATCCTGAAAAAGACCTCCGAGCATCAGCGGAAGGGCAAATTTCATCAGAACGGGGAGGATCGCTCCTTCCGTCATATCGCTGTAATTCCTGTTTGCGTTTTTTGCTTCCATGGTACTTCTTATTACTTATTTTCGATAGCTTCTGACTTTTACGATCTTCCTGTCTTTATCGTAGAAATCCTTCACGCTGCATCCGGCACGGCCGCTGGAGGCACAGGCGCAGGCGCAGGCACAGCTGGAGGCGCAGGCGCAGCTCGAAGCGCAGCTGGAGGCACAGCTTGAAGCGCAGGAAGAGGAACGGTGGCTGCTTCTTGAACCGGATGAAGAAGAGGGACGGGGCCTCGGCACGTTGATGACATTGACATGGATATAGGTGTTCGGGCTGTCTCCGTAATGGTAGGTTCCGTTCTTCGAATACTTCTCGGGATTCTTGATCTCGCTCTCTTCCACCACTTCCTTGTTCCTGATAAAACTTGTCTTGCAGTAGGGACAGGTTTCCTGCCCTTCGCTTCGAACGGCGCCGCAGTTGGGACAGTTGTCATAGTACTCGACCTTGGTCCTGACGATCTTTTTCACCGTATCGGAAGCACTTCCGAATCCGGTACCGTACTTGAGGAAATCCACGATTTTCGCGATCACAATGATCGGGACGGTAAATACGCCGATGATCAGACCGATTCCCAGGATGGCTCCAAGGACATCTCCCAGAGAAACCGACCCGTCATCCCCGCCGGATCCCCCGCTCTTTGTTGACTTTTCGATGTCAAAAGCCAGCGCATCGTTCGGATAGACGACGTTCATCGTGTAGCGGTCTCCCGAACCGAGGTGGGCGCTGAAGGTGAGCCAGCCGTCCTCCGTGTAGGCCTCCGGCTGCCAGGCGCCGGCTTTGTCCTCTTTCCAGTACACCCGGAGATCTTTGACTTCCATCCCGTCGAACCATGCCGGGGTGAAGGTATAAACCGTCTCTCCCTCGACCCATCTGTCGATCTGGTACATGTAATCCTGATTAAAACTGAACTCGATCTCTACCGTTTCTCCGGCGTAATACTTTCTGTCCAGGTAAATATTGAGGGAACTGCTCTTCTCCTCAATTCGCGAGATCGTGTCCGAGATCGGCTCTACCTGACTGTAATGACTGTTCGGCATTCCGAGATCGATCCACTCCAGAGGTCCGTACTGCTCATCGTCCAGAACCGTCCACTCAATGTCATAGACAAAAGCCACCGTTGCGTCCTCGAGCGGGGTGGCCCCGATATAAAAACGCGTGATCTCGTCCGTGGGTTCCGAGGCAAGGGACGTAAAACCGGAAACGAGAGAAATAAGCAGAGCCAGAAAAACGGTCAGTACCTGTACTCTTTTTTTCATGAACAGCTCCTCCTTAACGGACATCTGCCGGTCATCGAGGCAGAATAATTTCTGTATTCCTCACAGGTCTCATGGTTCCAGATGGACTCCCAGGAATCTGTGAGCAGGCTGCCGAGACGGTCTTCGGAAAGCCAGCTCTGGCACGGTACCACGTAGCCGCCCGGCGTGACCGCCATATTGGAGAGACACGCCCCGCAGGAGGGTGTGGAGATATCCAGTTCCTCAAACACCTCCTGGGGAAGCCAGCCCGGAGAGGTGAAAGCGATTTCCATATTGTTTTCATGACAGTAGGCCACCGCCTCCGTAAGCACCCCGCGGATCTCCTCCTCCGAAAGCTGAAGGCTCTGTGAGTTTTCGCCGAGGGCATTCCCTGTCGTAATGAGTCCGGAACAGGTCACATACCCGACACCGAGCTCCTTAAGGAAACGAAGCGTCTCGACGTACTCTCGGTTCAGCGTGCATAACGGCGTATTGATGCTGACACTGAGTCCTTCCCGGAGAGCATTCCGGATCCCGGAGAGGGTGTTTTCATACTGCGGCGCCCCCACGAGCCGGTTATGGATCTCCGGGTCACTTGAATAGAACGTGATCTGCACGGAATCGAGCTCCGCCTCATGAAGCCTGCGGCAGTATTCCTCCGTCAGCCGGATCCCGTTGGTATTCAGTCTGGAAACGAACCATTTGGCGCTTTCGATCAGCTCGAAGAGATCCTCCCGCATGGTCGGTTCGCCTCCGGTAAAGGTAACCTGGGGAATGCCGGCCTTCCGGAGAGCAGAAAGGATCTGCTTCCATTCTTCGGTGGAGAGTTCCTCTTCCTCCGCATACACCTGTCCGGCGGCATAACAGTGAATGCACTTCTGGTTGCAGTGCCAGGCTCCGTTTTTGGTCATGGCGCTCACCATCACATCCATCCGGTGCGGTGCCTTCATAAAATCGGCATATTCCCCGATGGAAAGATGCCGGATCTCGGTCGTCACAGGCTCCCGGTACGCAATCTGCCGGAAGGTTTCATAAATCGTCGAGAGGTCTTTCCGGATCCGGTCCCGGCTGATAAAACGGAAGATCTTTTTGACATCCTCCGTGGTCTTTTCGAGAATGCTCCGGATTTCCTCTTCACGGATTGATTTTCCGTCATAGACATTGATCTCGCGGATCAGTTCACTGAGCATCACCGCCCAGGTGAAATTGACCGGCACGATATCCGAACCGTTGATGATTGCCACGCTGGATCCGAATACACCTTCGGTCTCCTTCGGCGGGATCAGATGGATCCGGATGCAGCCCGGACCGTCCGGATTCAGGGTGGTATGTTTGACTTCACTGAATTCCGTCTTCATGTAGGCCGTGAGTCTTTTCACGGTTTTGGTATTCCTGATAATCCCCGGGACCCTGATCCCGGCGGAGAGATTTTCATTCATGGAGTTTGCTCCTTTCCTCTGTGGTTTCATCGTAAGTATAGCAACTGCCGTTTCGAAGTGCAACCGAAAAATCTCCGGCAGTACAGCGCAGATTTTTTTGTGGTTTTAAAAAAGTACACAAGAAATCAAAACATTTTCCCCGAATTGTTGACAAATAGCACAAATGTTTATACAATACAACAGAAGTACATAATTCATGGCGGTGCTGACCGATGAAAATACCAAAGGTTCGATCAAAACCTTATAGGAAAAATCCCCCCTTTTCAACAGGGGGGATTTTTGGTTTATATGGGCAGTACCCCTTTGAATAATAAAGAAACGGAGGAATTGACATGAATGCCATCTTGATCATAGCTCCCGTGCTGTCTGTCGCCGCGCTCGTTTACGTGGCCGTGAAGGCAGCGGGAATCGGAAAAGCCGATCCGGGAACCGCCCGCATGAAGGAGATTTCCGGATTTATCGCAGAAGGCGCGAAGGCTTTTCTGCTCTCGGAATACAAGGTTCTGGCCGTCTTTGTGGCCGTCCTCTTTCTCCTTCTCAGTGTGTTTATCGATGTCGGAACCGGCATCTGCTTCCTGTTCGGAGCGCTGTTCTCCGTAGGAGCGGGCTACATCGGAATGAACGTGGCCGTAAAGGCCAATACCCGCACCGCCGCGGCCGCCCGGACAGAAGGCATGAATAAAGCACTGGCCATTGCCTTCGGCGGCGGATCCGTGATGGGAATGAGTGTTGTCGGGCTCGGGCTCTTAGGAAGCTCTGTCATTTATCTCATTACCGGAAATCCTTCCATCCTCACCGGTTTTTCCCTCGGAGCCAGTTCCATTGCACTGTTTGCACGCGTCGGCGGCGGCATCTACACCAAGGCGGCTGACGTCGGAGCGGATCTGGTCGGAAAGGTCGAGAATAATATCCCCGAGGACGACCCCAGGAATCCGGCGGCCATTGCCGACAATGTCGGCGACAACGTCGGAGATGTAGCCGGAATGGGCGCCGACCTTTTTGAATCCTATGTCGGCGCGATCGTATCCGCCGTCACCCTCGGAATCGGGGTCACCGGGATCTTTGACGGGGCCGGTGCCGCCTTCCCTCTGGCGCTTTCCGGGCTCGGGATCGGGGCGAGCCTCATCGCCACCGGTTTTGTCCGGGGAAAAGGCAGCGCCAATCCGCATAAGGCGCTGAACATGGGTTCCTACGTCTCGGCTCTTCTCGTAGGCCTTTTCGCGATCTTTTTAAGCGAGCGCTGTTTCGGCAGCATGAACCAGGCCATTGCCGTGATCTCCGGTCTGATCGTGGGACTTTTAATCGGAATCATCACCGAATACTATACCTCCGGAGATTACAACTCCGTCAAACACATTGCACAGAATTCAACGACCGGCGCCGCCACCACGATCATCTCCGGCATTGCCGTGGGCATGCGTTCCACGGTAATCCCCATCGCACTGATCAGTGTAGGCATCTATCTGAGCTACCGGCTTTCCGGCCTCTACGGAATCGCACTGGCCGCTGTCGGGATGCTCTCCACGACCGGAATTACTGTGGCGGTGGATGCCTACGGCCCCATTGCTGACAATGCCGGCGGTATTGCCGAGATGGCAGGACTGCCGGAAGAGGTGAGAAACATCACCGATAAGCTCGATGCGGTAGGCAATACCACTGCTGCCATGGGCAAAGGATTTGCCATCGGTTCCGCGGCGCTGACGGCACTGGCTCTCTTTGTCTCTTTTGCGGAAACGGTCGGGATCAGTGCGACAGGCATCAACATCCTGGATTATAAAGTGACCATCGGTCTTTTCATCGGCGGTATGCTCCCGTTTATGTTCTCCGCCCTGACAATGGAATCGGTTTCCAAAGCCGCCAACCGGATGGTGGAGGAAGTCCGGAGACAGTTTAAGACCATTCCCGGAATCCTCGAGGGCACGGCAAAGCCCGACTACAAGGCGTGCGTCGGAATCTCGACCAATGCAGCGCTTAAGGAAATGCTCCTTCCCGGCATTCTCGCCGTGCTCGTACCGCTTGCCATCGGTTTCATTCTCGGTGTGGAAGCACTCGGCGGCACGCTCTCCGGTGCTCTCGTAACCGGCGTGCTCCTCGCGATCTTCATGTCAAACGCGGGCGGAGCATGGGATAATGCAAAGAAGTTTATTGAAGAGGATAACTACGGCGGAAAGGGCTCCGATGCCCATCATGCAGCCGTTGTCGGCGACACTGTCGGAGATCCCTTCAAGGATACCTCGGGCCCCAGCTTAAACATTCTGATCAAGCTCATGACTGTGGTATCCCTTGTATTCGCTCCCGTCTTCCTCCGGTTCGGTTCCATCCTGTAACCGTAAGCGCATAAAAAAAATGAACTGCCGTCCAAAGCGGCAGTTCATTTTTTATGCAGTACTTACGGGATTTCCACGGAATTCAGAAGATAGAGGATGTCCTCTTTATGGTCTGAAGTGGAGAACACATAGAGCACACAGAGGATTCCTTTGTCATGGACGGGGGTAAAAAGAAACTCAACATTATGAAACCGCCGCCTGGTGTCCACATAGCTCGTGTCATAGTAGGCATAGGAAATCCCGGTATCAGTCTTCAGTGTTTTCTTGGGAAATCCGGAAACATTCTCATTTTTCAGGATGTTTTCGATCACGGCCCGTTCCACGCCTTTCACGTCATCCCGGTCTGTAATGTTCTGCAGGTTCTTTTCATAATCCAGATAAAAGACGAAGAGTTTTTCCGGTTCTACCTTGAAATCTCCGGAAATCTCGTTCAGGGAATACTGAAAACCATCAATATAGGAACTGACAAGTTCTTTTTCGCTGCCGGTCCAGGTGTCCGGTATCCGGTACAGGACTTTTTTCTGAGAAAGGCTCCGGCTGACGGCCAGGCGGTCCTTATAGACTTTGCCCTCGGGAAATGCACGGGTGTCCTCATAGGCACCCCCTTTTTCTCCGGCGGTGACGGCATAGGCATGCAGGGAAAGCTTTGTCCCTACGGGGAATGTCACGCCCTTTCCGTATACCAGGACAAAATCGCCCGCTTTGAAAGCGGATGCTTTTTTCGCCGCCGACGCATCGGTGATCGTGACCGGAAGTCTTGAGGCGCTTCCTTCCGAGATCCCGCACAGCGTGATCTTCTTTCCGTCCCCGGAAATTTCCTTCACAAGTCCCGCCGTATAGACGGCTTTTCCGTTATACTTTTTATCAAGAGCCGTATAGTTCCCGTCGGCATCCTTACTCATTTCATCCACCGCGGTATAGACATACAGGGGATTTTCCGATACGTCAAGCGTAACGCTTCCCGGCCGGAAAGAAAACCCGCAAAGAAGAAGCGCCGAAAGCGCCGTAAAAAGGAGAAGAATCCGTTTTCCTGTCTTTTTTCCGTTCATTTTCTCTTTTCCACCGGGGAGACAGAAAGCGCCTCCAGCGCATTCTTTACTTCCTGATATGTGCTGTATTCCGCGTAATCGTCCACAAGATAGACCGTCATGCCGTCCCGAAAGACCTTTTCCATCTCTTTTGCCAGTTCCTTCGCATCCGACACGGGCGCGTCATCCACCCGGACCCTCTCATCGGTGACCGTCACCGTGACATCCACCCGCAAAGCTTCTGTTCCGCTTTCCGTTTCCGCCGTTTCCTCTATCGCTACGGATTCCGTCTCTTTCACCTCCACTGCCATCGGACCGGGGTCAGGGAGTCCCTGTTCTTTTTTTCCGCCGTTGCCGGGCTTGGAATCCACGATCAGTTCCTGCAGGCTGATGAGCGGTTCCTCGCTCTTTAACCGGACGGTTTTCGGAATAAAATCAAACCCGCAGCAAAAAGCTATCGTGCCAAAAACAAGAATCGTAAGTTTTAAAAGAGAGGTTTTCTTCATCACGGTTTCTCCTGCTCCAGGTATTCGAACCCGCATTCCCGGAGAATCTTTTCCACCTCATGATAGCGGTCCGCCCTCGCGTAGTCATCCACGAGGCATACGGTGATTTTTTCCTCCCGGAGACTCCTGAGTGCCTCCCGTAAGGAATCCGGCTCGGAAAAGAAGGTTTCTCCCGCCTTCACCGTATCCTCCGTCACCGTGATATAGAGGATGCTTTCCCCTCCGGCCCCGGTGACCAGGGACTCTTTCCACGAAAATCCGGCTTCATTTCCTTCCGTTTCGCCGGAATCCACCTCATTTTCTGCATTTTCACTGTCGTAGGCGCTCTCTTTTTCGTGAAAGATGGATGCCGGGCCTTTCGGACCAAGAAGCAGCCGCACAAGGAACACGACAACTGCGGCAATGAGAAGCAGAAGGAGGATCACTGCCGATCCGTTCAGCCTCTCAATAAAAAAGCGCAGACCGGGAAGCCTGGTCTTCAGAAGAAAAAAGGCCAGGGCTAAAAGAAGAAGGATCAGGATGACAAGAATGATTTTTCCGGCTTCCATCAGTCTTTTTTCCTTATGTACAGATTTTCACAGGACCCGGAGAGTACCGCAAGGACTTCGCTCAAACTCTCCTCGTCCCGGTAGAGGATCTTTTCCGTAGACAGCGTGATGATGACCGGTTTGCCGGCATTTTCCGCGATCTCTGTCCGGAGAGCTTCCTGCACCCTGAGGAAAACCTCCTGCTCTTTCCCCGGTGTCAGGGTAAAGGAGGAAAGTTCCGTGCTCCCGGAAAGGATGCGTACCGTTCTCGTACGGAGATCGGAAGGCTTGTAATCCGCATAAAGAACGATAGAAACCACCTCATCCTGCATCTCTTCATACGCTTTGAGCTGTTCCTCGTACATTTCTTTTTCGGCTGCAAAATCATACGCCGCCTCCTGCAGGGAGACAGCCGCCTCCATCATCTCCTGTGCCGCTGAAAACTCCTCCTCCGCCTGTGCTTTCTGTGCCTCGATTGCATCGGTTTTTGCCTGCATATTGATCTGCTGGTTGCAGAGTACAATCATGAGCACGATAAAAATGACATCGAGAAGCGATGTAAGTTCAATGTCCGTATGCTGGTTTTTCCATGACCGTCTGTTCATTCTGCTGTCTCTTCGGCAAAGTCTTTCTGCAGGGTGGCATCCTGATACCGGATATCATAGCTCTCAAAGACCGCATCGATCTCATTGATCCGCTTCATGACAAAAAGAGCTTCCGCAGACTTCAGGATCACAGCTGAAAGAAGGCCCCAGAGGGTCGTTGACAGCGCCGTATCGAGGGCATCATAGATCATTGCGGCATCCATCGTGCTGACCTGCCGGTAAAGACCCGCGACCGTCCCGAGAATGCCGAGAAGGGGAAAGAGGGGAATCAGATGAGACACGGTGGCGTAATGGGAACAGCACTCATTAAATGTATCTCTCAGTTTATAGCTTGTCTCCCGGCTGGCGATGGCTGTGTTCCGCTGCCGGAGGGCGAGGGTCTTTGGATTGATCTGCGCTCCGCCCTTCACCTGCAGAAGCTGCTCCGCGGCCTCCTGCTTTAAGGTATTCAGTTTCCCGGCTAAGTTTACGATCAGATACGCCATGATCACAAAACCGGCCACAATCACCGGTGTGGTAATCTTATCTACGATCTCGACAAGTGTCTCCGTCATTTTTCTATCCTTTCTGTTTCTTCGGAGCGGAAATCCCGATGTTTCTCTCGACGGGCGCCACGAGGACTTTCCCCGTTCCGCGGTATACATTCACAAGACCTTCCCCGGAGGCGGCCGACCCGATCAGCGTCTTTGTGGTCCGCTCAACCGTAAACTTAAGCCCTTCCGACCAGGCAATCGCCATACTGCCGTCGAGTTTCACGACATCATCCGTAAGTTCCACCTCGATGAGCTCGTCCGCCGGGACAGGGCTTTCAAAAGCGACCACGCCCTCCCCGGAAAGGACGGTGTTAAAGAGGCCCTCTCCGCCGAGAACCGCCGAGGAAAGGGTATTTCTCGGCACAACCTTCAGCCAGATACTGTCCTCGCAGGAAAGAAACATTCCGTCCTCAATGAGCACGGTTCCGTTCCACTTCTGAAGGTCCTCGAGAATAATATATTTGAACGTGGGTTCGAGGACCACGTATCCGTCTCCGATATACCGCGGCTTGATCGTCGTTTCTTTCGTAACGGAGCTTTCCAGGAATTTTTTTACCAGATCTCCGGCGCCTTTGACATCCGTCACGGCAGTAATTCCGCCAAGCATCATCTGCATGGCGCCCGCCTGCACCAGGATTCCATTCTCCTCCGTTGTTTTTGCGATGAGCTGACGCTTCCGCACATTCATTTCCGATGCAAAATACGCCATCTCCGCGCTCTCCGGCGTCACGGAAATATCCTTTTCGTACTCCAGCACGCTGAAACATCCGAGAGATTCGGTGATCCGGTGCGAGTCTGTCTGATTGAATAGATTCGTTCTGATCATCCGAAGCTCCTTTAGCTGTCCGACCGTTTATACCGGTTTTTCATCTCATTGGACGCCTCGAAAAGGACCCTGGACAACGTGTCATCCGTCGCCTGTTTTGCATACGCAGCGATTTTTTCATTGCATTCCCCGAGGAAGGCGCACACATCCGCCGGCTTTTTCTCCCGGAATTCTCTGTCACATTCATAAAGAAGGTGCGTCACGCCTGCGGAAAGTCCATGCTGGTAGCGTTCAACAGAGGAAGCCGTTGAGAGATAATGGGCATCAGACAGCGCCCCGATCAGGCGACTGGCCCAGTAGAAGCTGTCAGTAGAAACGCGGCTTCCGGTATCCCGTAAATACGAGGGCGTATCCGTTACATTTCCGTAGAAAGGAACCATGCCGTTAAAGGCGTTGCTGCCCTCGGCGATCCACATCACCGGAGCGATCTCCGCCGGCACATAGGGACGGATCTGGGTAAGCCCCAGGAAATTATTGCGGTTAATACCGATCGGGCGGTATTTCCCCCTGAGATTTTCATCTCCCTTCCCGTAGGGATTATACTCCGTTCCCTGGTAATAGGAAGAAAGCACATATTTGATATCCTCGATCGTCACCTTCTTCTCCGGGATCATGCACCAGGGAAGATCATCCGACTCCGGGGTAAACGCCGCATCCGGGCCGTCCCAGCGGCAGGTCCGGGGATTCAGAGTCCGGAGCATAAACCAGGCGCGGCAGGTATTATAGGTGTGATCGGCATCGTCTTTGGAGCCGAAGGCCGCCCGGGCATCAAAATCCACCTGTTCGGAAAGCGGAATCACCTCTCCCTCCATGGAAAGATCCAGATGATTCTCCTCAATAAACCGGAGGAGATCCGGAGAACACATACATTCCTCTTCATCGGAAAACGCATCCCGAAGATCAAACCGGTCAATTCCCTGCTGATTGGGCATCACCACATAGGAGTCATCCGGGACCTTTTTCGCAATATAATGGTGGCCGCCGATGGATTCAAACCACCAGATCTCCTCCTGATCCTGAAAACCGATGCCGTTTTTCTCATAGGTCCCGTATTGCTCCAGGAGACTTCCGAGACGTTTGACACCTTCTCTTGCGCTCTTTATATACGGAAGCACAAGGGTGAGCATATCCTCCTCCCCGATGCCGGAGGGCACGAGCGGATCGGCCCCGAGCACCCGGGCGTTACTGGTAATGGTCTCCGTCTCCGACATGGCCACACCGGCCTCATTAAAACCGGCCTCTCCCCAGATTCCCTTCTCCGGGAGCGCATTGGGCATTGCGGTATAGCGCATCGGATCCTCCGGCAGGTCGATGGCAAAGGAAGACAGCACGGACTGATAATGCCGTGGCTGATCCGCAGGGTTCACAACGATCCATTTCTTCGGAGTGAACTCCCCGGCGCTGGAATCCTCATTCCTCGCCATGAGGGTCGAGCCGTCATAAGAAGCTTTTTTTCCTACCAGAATTGTCGTACAGGGCATCGTATTTCTCCTCTCTTCACTTCATCAAGAGACCGCCGCAGAGCACATAGTACTCCGGAAGACTGTCTTTTGTTCCCCATAGAATGTCAATATCAAAAAGATCCTTGACGGTTTTTCCGACATCCCCGCCAATAGATTCAATGGAATGTCTCATTTTTTCCGGATTCCGGCAGGGACTGCCTGAAATCCTGGCGCATTCCCGGCACAGATTGCAGGTGCCGGCAAAAAGAGCTAAGCTTTCCGCATTTTCCTCTTCCATGCTGCGGACATCGGTCATGAATACGTCTTTCATCCGGAGGATCAGTTCCTCCGCATCGGCGACGCTCATTCCCTCCTCCGGACGGAAGCGGTAGGTAACCACCCGGAACGAGCGGTAGGCCTGCCAGATCGTCATGGGATCAAAGTCGAACGGACTGCAGGACCAGTTATGCCCGTAGTTGGAACAGACCTTACAGTATTCCAGAAATTTTTCCACATTGACATGTTCCCGGAGATACTCCGAAAGATCCGCATCTTTTTCAAACCGTTCAAAAACCGTCCCGTCACGAAGCCGCAGAAGCTCACTGAACTCTCCGGCGCTTTTTCTTTCGGTTATCTCATTTCTGTCATCTTTCATATTCGCTGACCGCCGCTTTCCAAAAATGTCCGGTCCCTTTTCTTTCTTCTGCTTCCCGGACCATTCTTTAACGTGATTATACCCTTTCTTTTTCCAAAACTCAATACAGTGTCCCTGCGAAAAAAAAGATGCTGAAAACCTTTTCTTTTCTCTGGTTTTCAGCATCTTTTCTTCTGTCCGACAGATCAGTGATGGAACAGTCTCATCTTCGTAAAGGCCATGACCATGTTGTACTTGTCGCAGCACTCGATCACCAGGTCGTCACGTACCGATCCGCCCGGCTCGGCAATATAGGAAACGCCGCTCATATGAGCGCGCTCAATATTATCAGAGAACGGGAAGAAAGCATCGGATCCGAGAGCCACGCCCGTAATGGTGGAAAGATAAGCGCGCTTATCCTCTTCCGTAAGCGGTACGGGTTTCTCTGTGAAATATTTCTGCCAGATGCCGTCCGCGCAGACATCTTCTTCCGTCTTTTCAATGTAGCTGTTGATCACGTTATCACGGTCTGCTCTGCCCATCTCCGGCTTAAAGGAAAGGCCGAGAACCTTGTCGGACTGACGAAGGAACCAGTTGTCCGCTTTTGATCCTGCCAGACGGGTGCAGTGAATTCTGGACTGCTGTCCGGCTCCGACACCGATGGCCTGTCCTTCGTACGCGTAAGCCACCGAATTGGACTGGGTGTATTTCAGGGTGATCAGGGCGATGATCAGATCGATCCGGGCGCTCTCCGGAAGATCCGTATTCTTTGTCACGATATTCTCCAGAAGTTCGTTGTTAATCTTAAAATTATTTCGTCCCTGTTCGAAAGTTATTCCAAATACCTGCTTATGTTCGGTTTCAGAAGGAACATATTCAGGATCAATCTTTACAATGTTATAGTTTCCTTTTCTCTTCTGCCTGAGAAGTTCGAGCGCTTCCGGCGTATATCCGGGAGCAATGATACCGTCAGACACCTCTCTCTTGACAATCTTTGCACAGGTTTCATCGCAGATATCGGAAAGAGCGATCCAGTCTCCGAAGGAGCTCATGCGGTCGGTGCCTCTGGCTCTGGCATAGGCGCAGGCAATCGGAGAATCGTCCAGGCCCTCAATGTCGTCCACAAAGGAGGCCTTCTTCAGTTTCTCGCTTAAGGGAAGACCGCAGGCGGCACTGGTGGGGCTCACATGCTTGAAAGAGGCGGCACAGGGATAGCCGGTGACCTCCTTGAGCTCCTTCACAAGCTGCCAGGAATTAAAAGCATCCAGAAAGTTGATGTATCCGGGACGGCCGCTTAAAATCTCGATCGGAAGATCCGATCCGTCATGCATGAATATTTTCGCCGGCTTCTGATTGGGGTTGCAGCCGTATTTCAGTTCAAATTCTTTCATTGCTTTTCCTTTCTTTCAGGCGTTCTTATTGATGAGCCGGTTTTCTGTCTCACCGGTTTCGATGTCCGTATAGCGTACATACAGAGAGATCTTATTGGCTTCGTCCAGATTCTCCCAGAGTTCTTTTGTGAAGAGGTCGATGTCGTCCTTCATGGCCATGCGTTCGGGTTCTCCCTGGAAGGTGGGAATGGGATTTCCGTCCGTTACATAGGTATGGAGGAAATGGCCGAGACCTGCTTTTCCGGGATAGGAGAAAAGGAAACGGGCGCAGTCGCTGCCTTCGGCATCGATGCTCTTTAAGATGCTCATTTCATAAGAGAAACCGCCGTCCGTAAAATCGAGCACGCCGGAGATCCGGGGTGTCCAGTTGGGGCCGTCCGGCTCAAAGCAGCGGGTCTTTAATCCGTGGTTCATACACTTTCCGGCTGCAAGGCTCTCATAGATGGTATCGGTCTGATCGCCGTTCGTGACAATGAGTTTGTCCCCGTATTTCCGGATAGCCGCATAGATGATCAGCGACGGATCTTTGACTTTGCTCTCGTCAAAGGGGCGGGTGTACAGGCACTCGCCTTCTTCCGCAAAAATACGGTTCCGGCTGTTTTCAGAACGGCCCATGATGAAATAAGCTGCCACAGCCTTTTTCGCATCGGGGGTCATCCCGATCACGATGCCGCGTCCCACATAGGGGTTTCCCTTGATAAGTTCCTCAATTGAATTGATCCTGTAAATTTCCATACCACTCCTTGTGCCTTAAAAACATAAAAAGGCGCTTTTCCCCAGGAGTTATCCCATGGGAACAAAGCGCCCAGACGGTCGGCATTTCCGGTTTACGGATCCATGTGGTGCTCCACTTGAGGCCGCCTGACCTCTTACCGTCAGAACCTGTAAACCGTTTTTTTTTATAACATAAGAATACCATTCCCCGGGGAAAGTGTCAAGGATGGCCTATTCGCAAGCTTCTTTGATGACCTGTGCTGCCTCCAGAAGGATCTCATCCGGGATATTGAGCGCGGGGAGCATACGAACTCTGTCTTTTGCCGTCAGGCAGAGCACGCCTTTTTCCATGCAGGCTTTTACCACGTCACCGGCAGGTTTCGTGGTCTTTAAACCGCACATGAGCCCAAGACCTGTCACCGCTTCGATGCCGGGAGCACCCGTAAAGGCATCCCGGAGGAGCTGCCCCTTGCGGCATACCTCGGAAAGGAACTCCTCTGTCAGCCGGCTCACGATGCTTACCGCACCGGCGCATACCACCGGATTGCCGCCAAAGGTGGAACCGTGATCACCAAATGCGAATACGTTCTCCACCTTCTCGCCAAAGAGCACGGCACCGATGGGAAGGCCGCCGCCCAGTCCCTTTGCGGTGGAAACAAGATCGGGCTTTATATCAAAGTTCATGTAGGAATACATTTTTCCGGTACGTCCGTTGCCGGTCTGCACCTCGTCCACGATCAGAAGGACATCCTTTTCATGGCACCAGCCCTCGAGCGCCTTGATAAACGCGCCGTCCACGGGAAGCACACCGCCCTCGCCCTGGATGCACTCGATCATCACGGCTGCGATCTTTTCGGCAGGCGCGATCTTCTCAAGCGCTTCGATTCCGTCGGCGGGGTCCACGTGTACAAATCCGGGGGTCAGCGGCTGATATAGCTCGTGATAGTGATCCTGTCCGGTGGCCGCCAGGGTGGTGAGGGTACGGCCGTGGAAGCTGTTTTTCAGGGTAACGATGGTATAGCAGTCCGCCCCCTTCTTTTCCGCCGCATATTTTCTGGCTGCCTTGATGGCGCATTCATTGGCCTCCGCGCCGGAGTTTCCGAAAAAGACCTTCTTCATACCGGTCTTCTCGCACAGAAGCTCTGCGAGCTCCGTGCAGGGAGAGGTATAGTAAAGATTGGACATGTGCTGCAGGGTGGTAAGCTGCGCAGTCACCGCTTCTGCCCAGACGTCGTCTGAAATGCCGAAGCTTGTCACACCGATGCCGCTTCCCATGTCAATATACCGTTTACCGTCGGTCCCGTACACCACGGATCCTTTTCCTTTTTCAATCTCCACGGGGAAACGGGCATAGACACCTGCCACATATTCCTTATCACGTTCTGTAATTGTACTCATGCTTTGCCTCCTGTGACCATGGTGCCCGCGCCTTCATCGGTGAGAAGCTCCATGAGAATCGAATGGGGAACACGGCCGTCCATGATGACCACGTTCTCAACGCCTTTTTCAATCGCCTCCATACAGCATTTGATCTTGGGGATCATACCGCCGCTGATCACACCTTCGGCCATCAGATTCCCCGCCTCCTCAACCGTAAGTTCCGGAATGAGCGTGGAAGGATCGTCCTTGTCCCGGAGAAGTCCTTCGATATCGGTCATCAGGATCATACGTTCCGCATGAAGAGCACCCGCGATGCTGGCCGCCGCCGTATCGCCGTTGATATTGTAGGCATTTCCCGCTTTATCGCAGCCAAGTGTAGAGATGACCGGAATGTAGCCCTTCTCCAGAAGATCGGTCACGACCCCGCAGTTGACGGAGGTGACCTTTCCTACATAGCCGAGACGCTCATCCTTCTGTACGGCTTCAATCAGCCTTCCGTCCATGCCGGAGATTCCCACGGCCTTGCCGCCCTTCATCTCCAGAATGTTGACCAGGGTCTTGTTGACCTTCCCGGCCAGTACCATCTGCACGATGTCCACGGTCTCCTTATCCGTGACGCGGAGTCCGTCCACAAACACGGCCTCTTTCCCGAGACCGGTCATCAGATCGCTCATCTCGGGACCGCCGCCATGCACGAGGACCGGCTTAACGCCGATCAGCCACAGAAGCACCAGATCCTCCATAACCTGTTCTTTCAGCTGTTCATTGATCATGGCGTTGCCGCCGTACTTCACGACAACGATCTTGCCGGTATAACGCCGGATATACGGAAGCGCCTGCGTCAGAACCTCTGCCCGCTGCGCATTGGAAAATTCAGTATTCATCTTCTGTCTCCTTCCGATCAGGTTCGGTAGTCTCCGTTGATCTTTACATAATCATAGGTCAGATCACAGCCCCAGGCGGTGGCCTCTGCGGTTCCGTCTCCCAGGGTGATCAGGATCTCGATCTCCTTTTCCAGAAGAATCTCTTTGGCCTTTTCCTCGGAGAACTCCACCCCCGCGCCGTTTTCACAGACGGTGATGGTTCCCTTATCGCTCCGGAAGGATACGCCCACTTTGGAAACATCCACTTCCGCGCCGGAATAACCGATGGCGCACAGCACACGGCCCCAGTTGGCATCCGCGCCGAACATGGCAGCCCTTAAGAGGCTTGAGCAGATCACGCTCTTCGCGACGATCTTTGCATTCTTCACGTCCTTCGCGCCGCTTACATGACACTCTAAAAGCTTGGTCGCGCCCTCGCCGTCTCCGGCGATCGAGCGGCACAGATATACGGTCACGGTATTGAGAGCTTTCATGAAGGCGGCAAAGTCTTCGCCGTCTTCTGTCACCGGATCATTTCCCGCCAGACCGTTGGCCAGCACGGTCACGCAGTCGTTGGTGGAGGTGTCGCCGTCCACACTGACCATATTGAATGTATCGGCAATGTCTGTGGAAAGCGCTTTCTGAAGCATGGGTGCGGATACCGCCGCATCCGTCGTAATGTAGACCAGCATGGTCGCCATGTTGGGATGGATCATGCCGCTGCCCTTGGCGATTCCGCCCATGCGGCAGGTCTTTCCGCCGAGATTAAACTCAACGGCGATCTCTTTTAAGGCAGTATCGGTGGTCATGATGCCTTCCGCCGCCACCTGGCTTCCCTCTTTGGAGAGGCCCTTCACAAGCTCCGGAATGCCTGCCTTAATGGGCTCCAGAGAAAGGGGCTGCCCGATCACGCCAGTGGAACCCACCAGCACATCTTCGGGAGCGATGGCAAGCGCCTCGGCTGCGAGGGCGCACATCCCTTCCGCGATCTCAATGCCGTTTGCGTTGCAGGTATTGGCGTTGCCGCTGTTCACGATCACTGCCTGTGCCAGGCCGTCTGCAAGATGGTTCTTCGTCACCACAAGCGGCGCTCCCTTCACAAGGTTTGTCGTGTAGACGGCTGCCGCCGAAGCCTTTTTCTCACTGTAGATCAGGGAAAGATCCCTTTTGGTCCGGTTTGCACGGATCCCGCAGTGAACACCCCATGCTGTAAATCCTTTCGCCGCGCAAACGCCGCCGGAAATTATCTTCATTCTTCCACCTCCACATTGAGACCGGTGCATTCCTCCAGTCCCATCACAATATTCATGTTCTGGATAGCAGCGCCCGAAGCGCCCTTTCCCAGATTGTCAAACCGGGAAACTAAAAGCACACGCTCGTCATTTCCGGTAACTCCTACCTGCATATCGTCCCGGCCGGCAAAACCTCCGGCGGAGATAAATCCGTTTTCATCCATCCCAGGCGCAAACCGCACCAGTTTTCCGGTGTAATATTCCCGGTAAACCTTTTCAATGTCTGAAAGTGTTCCCGAAAGATCCTCACGGAATACGGGTACCAGCACCTCCATCCCGGCATAATAGGAGGAAACCACCGGGCTGAAATGCGGTTCAGAGGAAAGACCGGCGATCTTTGACATTTCCGGCAGATGCTTATGCTTCTGCGTAAGTCCGTAGACCCTCGGAGCCTTAAGCCTTTCCGCATTTTCCGGTTCTTCGTACTCGGCGATCATTTTCTTTCCGCCGCCGGAGTATCCCGTCAGAGAGAAGCAGGAAAGCTTCGCGTCCTTACTGAGGAGTCCTTTTTCCACAAGCGGCGCTACCAGGGAAATAAAGCCGCTGGCATGGCAGCCGGGATTGGCGATTCTTTTGGAAACCGCGATCCGCTCCCGGTAGCCCGTAAGCTCCGGAAAGCCGTACACAAAAGCATCATTGACGCGATGCGCCGTCGAAGTGTCAATGATCACCGTATCGGGATTTTCACAAAGTCCCACGGCCTCCACTGCAGCAGCATCCGGCAGGCATAAAAACACGATATCCGCGCTGTTGATCGCATCCTTTCTTGCCGAGGTTTCCTTTCTCACCTCTTCCGGAAGGCGGATAAGCTCGAGATCACTGCGGCCGGAAAGCCGCTCGTAGATCCGAAGTCCTGTGGTTCCCGCCGAACCGTCGATAAAAACTTTCTTCATATTTCCTCCAGATTCGGCACGCCGCAGCAGACTGTCGGGCGAACCGAATATTTATTATAGAATATAGAATATTTAAGCGAAATTATAGCATGAAATCCGGGAATGTCAAGGTGCAAATTCGGGGTTTTCCGTCATGTATCAAAGAAGAAACTGTCCGGAGAGAATTCCGGCAAAAAGGAGCTGCGTTTCACAGCTCCCTTTCCTGTCACGGAATGAATCCGGATCTCCGTCAGTCCTTATATTCATAAACCTTATAATCGTCTGCAAACATCTGATTGATATCCTTAAGCGTCTCCCGTACCATCAGATCTCCGCCTTCGTGACCGATCACACCGGATCCGACAAACCCGGAATAATGTCCGTGCCACTCGGCCTTTTCTGTCGGAAGATACCCCTGAGACCCGTTGGCCAGCTGGATGAGGAAACTCTGTTCGCAGAGCTCCCGCGCCTTGATCTGATTGCCGTAGTCTAAGAATACCTCGCAGGGGAAGGTGGCAATGGCCACGGAACCCATCCGGATCACATGCACCTCGGTATCCACAATATTCTGCGTCTCCTGTTGTTTGAACCGCTCGGTGACACCAAAGAACCGCTGGCAGTTGGCCACATCCATAAAGTTGACATTGCCTTTGATGCCGCGGCAGTATTCCTGAAGTCCCTTTTCCGCCGCCAGCTTTTCGCTTAAGGTCACGCAGCGGAGCGGCAGCTGCATGTCATGCACATGGTGCTCAAACCGGATATCCTTCTGGAAGTCTCCGGAGAGTTCTTCATAGGCATCCTTCACGGCATTGGCCACCCGGCGGCCGGCCTTCTTCATGCCGGCCAGGTCGAACATGGAGGGATCAGCCTTTCTCACCGGCGGGTTATGCCGGATGAGGTTCGGATCGTGCACATCGGTATCGGGATTCACCCAGCGTACCAGATCCACCGGACACTGATCGCCGGCGGTGGAACAGGTGGGAAGCATATAGAAATCCTCGCCGAACTTTTCCCGGAGAAGCTTCTTTGTCTCTCCCCAGTAATCCGGTGACACAAACAGCCGGTGCTGGACACACTGAGCCGGGCAGCAGACATTCACCATGGCGCCCGTCAGTTTTTCATTCCCGTCGAAAGTAAACATGATCTCCACGCCGGAGTCGTTTCCGCCTTCCAGCTCCGTAAACACAGCCGTATTGGAATCTCCCCACATCTGCGCGGTATCATCTGAATAATCCACCCGGCGGCACATACCCACGGCGGCGCGGTCAAAGGCATTCTTAAAAGAGCCTTCCTTCCGGTTTTCCCAGGCCGAAAGGATCACCCCGGTGATCCGCTCGACTAAAAGATCAAAGACTTCTTCATCGGTGGCGATTTCCGGATTTCCGGTAATGGAGGCCGCCTCTTCATAGACCTGATCCTCTCTCAGGTACTTTTTCATGTTGCCGTACCACTCCAGCACCCAGTTGGAAGGGGTGTTTCCCCGTTTGGAATAACCGGGACCGGTATGGGTATGGATCGCGTTGAGGATCACTTTATCGGGATCGATGCCCGCAGCATTGCCCGCAAGGGCTTCTCTCACACTCACCACAAGATCCTCCTCAATGGCGGCCAGATCGCAGCCGACGATCACCATCTGATCCCCGCCGCATTCCACCGCCATGGCGGTCGCTGTGAGCGGCTTTTCCACGTATTCTGAAATTCTTTCTGCAAACTGTCCGGTCAGTGAGATCTTCTTGTCGGGAGTGATGCTGACTTCGGACCAGCCGATTTTTACCTGTGCCATATTTTTCCTTTCCCGGGACAAAGGGAAAGCCCTTCATGTCCCGACCGTTATATAAAATATTGAGACCATTATACAACGAAAACAGGCGGAGGGAGAATTTTTTTTGAATCATGCAGCTCTCCCCATATAGTCCGTTTCCGGCATATAGTGGACAACTGTATATTTTTAGGGCTTTGTCCACTTTTCCGACGTAAAAAAGCCATAAAAAGAGTGGACAAACGGCAAAATTCACACGTCTGCCCACTACATGTTTTTTGGGAATCTTCCGGAGAAGAGTGGACAAATACCTTTTAGAACCGATTTGTCCACTCTTCCATCAGAAAATGAATCAGATGCTTTCCAGGAAGCGTTTTACATAAACCTTTGTCTGGATATATTTGGGTTTATTCTTGCTCATGACGAAGCAGTCCTTCACTGCAAGCTCCACCGCCTCCTCGATGATCTCGGGAGTTAATACCTTGCCCTTCACAAACTCCTCCACCTCGGTAAGACGTACCGGAACGGGAGCTACGCCGCCAAGCACCAGACGCAGATCCGCAACGGCATCTCCTGCCTTCTTATAGGCAGTGGCCAGGGAAAGAATTGCAAAATCGATGGCCGGACGGGTACGGAACTTCTCGTAGTGCGTCGTATAGCCTTCCATCTTGTTGACACGGATCTCTTTTACGATCTCGCCGGGGTCAAGCATATCTTTGGCATCCAGCTCTGTGGTAAAGAAATCGGCTGCCTTGACCGTCTTCTTCGTGGTAACGATCTCTGCCTCATTCATCACAAGGATGGGAGAGATATCGGAAGCGTTGACAGAAAAGCAGGAGCAGTTCATGCAGCGTCTTGCCTCTTTGCAGGCCGCCTCCAGGCTGATGGAGGAAGAATCTTCCTTATCGATCCTTCTTTCCGCAACCGGAGTCTCGATATCCTTGCCGCTCTTCTTAATGCTCAGGCACTCCGGATCAAAGGTGGTAAATCCCTTCTTCTTATAGTAAACCGGGTACTCCATTCCGAAATCGGCGTTCATGGCTTTTGCTGCCTCACGTCCCTGACGGATGGCGGAAGCCACGGTAGAGGGACCGGAAACGGCATCGCCGCCGGCATAGACATCCTTGCGGCTGGTACGGCGTGTGGTTTCCTCAACCTTGATGCGTCCGCGTTCCACGGCAATGTCATATTCCTCTTTCAGGAAGGAAAGGTCTACCTTCTGTCCTGCTGCCATGAGGATGCTGTCGGCATCGATCACGGTAAGATCGGCATCGTCATACTGCGGAGCGAAGCGGTGATTCTCGTCATAAACGGAAATGCACTTCTTGAGTTCCATCCCGGTAACCTTGCCGTCCGCGGTGATCGCACGGGATACGCCGAAGCTGTTTCTGATTACAACGCCCTCTTCTTCTGCGCGCCGGATCTCTTCAATGCTGGAAGGCATCTCTTCGCGGGATTCGAGGCAGGCAAGGGTTACGCTCTCTGCACCCAGACGCTTTGCGGTAACCGCAACGTCCATGGCAACGTTTCCGCCGCCGATAACAAGAACGTGCTTTCTCTCTTTCTTCTGCATCCACTGGTTGACTTCCACGAGGAAGGAAAGGCCAAACTCCGTAAATTCCTCTCCGTCGAAACCGAGGACAGGGCGGCTCCATGCGCCGGTCGCGTAGAATACCTTGTCGTACTTTGCTTCCAGGGCATCGGCCTCCATGTCTTTTCCTACGGTTACGCCGCATTCAAATTTGATTCCCATTCCCTTCCAGAGCTCTTCGATCCGGTCCACATAGGAAAGCGGCAGACGGTAGTTGGGAATCGCATAGCGAAGCATTCCGCCGGGCTTTTCCTGAGAGTCCATAACAGTGACATCATTGCCTGCCTTCCTGAGATAATACGCTGCGGCAAGACCGGCAGGGCCTGCGCCCACAAGAACCACCTTTTTCCCGGTCTCTTTTTCGGGAGCCGCATAGAACTTTTCAGGGTTCGCAAACATATAATCGCCGAGCGCGCGCTCTACGGCATGAATGCATACAGGATCATCGCCCATGCCGGCGCACTCTGTCGCGGCAAGATTTCCGCGGTTGCAGGATTCCTGACACGGATGAGCGCAGATGCGTCCCGAAATCGCCGCCAGCGGATTATACCCGACCAGCACATTGCAGGCGCCGTCGATATCGCCGGCACGCAGTAGTTCCATATAGCCTGCGATATCCGTTCCCACCGGGCATGCGGAAGAGCATCCACCGCCCTTGGCCTTCATGCCGCCGAAGATGGAATGATAACGGTTATCTCCGCGGATCGCGTAGCACTCTTCTCCGCCTTTTCTTGCGCAGTTGAGAGCGCCGCCGCCGTCCTCCGGATAACGGTAGTACCAGCAGCGTACATCCTGGCAGATATTGCCGCCGATGGTCGCCGTATTTCTGACAAGCGGAGTGGCCACGGAATAAGCGGCCTCACTCAGGGCGTTCAGGTTTTCTTTCAGGATCTCCTCCGAAGCGATATCCTTAAGCTTTGTGATGGCACCGATGGCGATTTTTCCGTCATCTTCTTTAATATAGGCACCGTCTTTCACAGTCTTGATATTTACTACGGTTTCCGGATAGTCTTTTAAGATGTGGGTACGCATGACGGTCATAAGATCGGTTCCGCCGGCCATGACTACCTGCCTGCGGCCGCCGCCCTTTACGGCCTCGCCCGCTTCTTCATAAGTCTGAGCATTAATATGATTAAAGTTTTCCATAATTACACTCCTCCATCAAACTTTTCCGAGGGCTTTCAGAATGTTGTCGGGTGATGCGGGATATGCCCGGTACTCCACGCCGATGGCGTTCTGAACAGCCATCTGAATCGCGGCTGCGCCTGCGGCACCGGCAATTTCGCCGACGCCGACTGCTCTGAACCGGGAGATGTTGGGCTGACCGGACTCCATGATGATATCCATTGACGGGAAGTCATTGAAGGTACGCCACTTGTAGTCGATCAGGTTTCCGGTTACAAAACGTCCGGTATATTCATCCAGAATGTTTTCTTCCATCAGTCCGGTGTCAATCGCGGCGGCTCCGATTCCTCCCTGCATCTGCATCTCCAGCGCCTTCGGGTCGATGACCTGTCCGGCGTCGGTAGCGGAAAGAAGATTGAGGATCTTTGCCACACCTGTCTCAATATCCACTTCAAGTTCTACGAAGTTGATCACGCAGTTGGGCGCCGCATAGTTGGCAACCCAGTTGCCCTTTCCGATGATATCGGTGGTATAGGGAATGCACTGCTCCCAGGAGATCTTTGTCTCCGGCTTGTTGTACGGGAAGAGGAAGCCGTCTTCTGTCTCCACCTGCTCCGGGGAGATGCGAAGCTTTTCGGCAGCTCTTTCCTTCAGCTGACGGAGCGCATCCTCTGCCGCACGGGTCACCGCATTGCCCATGGTAAGGGTTCCTCTGGATCCGCAGAGACCGAAGTCTTCCGGGTTGTCCCAGGAGTTGGACGGAGTGACATGAACCTTGTCGCAGGAAATATTCAGAACTTCGGCAACCATCTTGACGATCGCCATTCTCTGTCCCTGACCGAACTCGGTGCAGTCCACCATGATAATGGCATCGCCCTTCTGACGAAGCTGAACCAGAGCCTCGGAGTTGTCCTCTCCTACATCACCGTTGCCGTGAATGGAAACGCCGACGCCGACTCTCTTCGGTCCGTCAACTCTGGTGGGCTTCATCCAGCCTTTCCACTTATCCTTCCAGCCAAACTTCTCCGCGGCGTCTTTGATCATCTGGCGGTAATCCACCTCATGGCACTCATACCACTTGCAGTCACGCCACATGTACTTTTGACCGGCATGGACGAAGTTATTGATAAAGAATTCCACCGGATCAATATCCGCATTCTTCATGGCATCCGCAACAAGCGGCATCATGGAGGATTTCAGTTCCTGGCCGCCGAATCCGCGGACGGTTCCGGAATAGGAACGGTTGGTGATTGCCATGATGGTATCCACATCCCAGGCCTTGCACTTGGAAAGTGCCAGCTGCATCTCCCCCAGACCAACGGCCGTAATGCAGTATCCGGCATCATCAATTGTACCTGAGTCTGCATACCAGTTACCACGTACTGCACTGACGGTACCGTCCTTCATGGCAAACTGAATGTCCATCCGTGATCCGATACGGTATTCGAAAAGAAGGAACTGGTCTTCTTTGGTATAGGCATATTTGCAGGGACGGTGGGTATATCTGGCAAGAACGCCAAGAATCAGGGTATGGAGCGTGTACTCCTGCTTCTGTCCGTAGGAACCGCCGGTATGGAAGGTGTGACCGTGAATCGTAAGGTCATGCGGCATACGTGCGCCGACATCCGGACACATCTGCAGCTGATGGCAGTTCTGGGCAGCGGCCCACATTTCATAGGTTCTGGTTCTCTCATCCCAGGTCATCACGGCAACGGGAGGCTCCGGTGCCAGCGGAACGGAACGGGTCTCAAAACCGCAGATACCGCCGCCAATCGCATCCGCTTCGGCAAATTCCTTATCGCAGTCACCGCGCTCGACCTTTCCGAGCATTCTCTCGTCGCCGAACTCCAGGAACTTGGGCCATTTATTCTCTCCGAACTCCTCATAGATCACAGGTGCATCCGGCTCCATGGCCTTCATCGGATCAAACAGGGCGGGAAGCTGCTCATATTCCACCTTGATCAGACGGATTGCCTCACGGCAGATGTCTTCTGTTTCGGCTGCCACTACCGCTACGGCATCACCCACGCTGACAACTCTGGTATCGACGATGGGCTTGATGGCGGGCTGTCCGTTCATATACTCTTTTGCCCAGTCCGGAAGATTCTTATAGGTAAGGACGCATACGACGCCGGGGAGAGCTTCCGCCTTGCTGGCATCAATGTCTTTAATCCGCGCATGGGCATAAGGGCTTCCCAGCACACGGCAGTAAAGAGCATCCGCAAACCGGTTGTCCTTCGCGTCTTCCATAAATACACAGGCACCGGTTACGATATCACGTGCATCCTGTCTGGGAACATATTTGCCGATGTGCCTGTATTCCTTTTTTTGAACTAAATCAGTTGTGTACATTGGCCGCCTCCCTCTGTTCGTTGATCACCTGCTCGACTGCCTCAAATACATGATAATGGCTGATGCATCGGCAGAAATTACCGGAAAGTGCTTCCCCGATCTCCTCTCTCGTGGGATTGGGATTGTGGTTTAATAATGCTTTGGCCGACATAATGATTCCGGGGGTGCAGTAGCCGCACTGGAAGGCATATTTATCGATAAATGCCTGCTGCAGAGGATCAAGCGCACCGGTTTCAGGGTCAGCCAGGCCTTCGATCGTTGTGATCTCGGCACCGTCACAGTCGGCTGTCAGGATCATGCAGCTTGTTACAGGATCCCCGTTCATAATGACTGTGCAGCATCCGCAGGCACCCTCTTCGCAGGCGTCCTTGGCTCCTGTCAGGTTCAGGCGGTTGCGAAGTGTCTTTACAAGGACTTCCGAGTTGGGAATCACGCCCTCGACACTGTCATCGCCGACAAAAAACCGGTACTCTTTCCCGTTGACGGTCAGAGTAATGAGTTTATTGTCCATACTTAAAGCTCCTTTCATTACGATTCGATGGTTTTTCGGCAACATGCCGGGCTGCCTGATACAGACGTATTATGAATATCCAATGCGCAGGCAGTGCCATGGCTCCCGTATGTAATAATACATCTGTATTTTCCGGTCAGTTGCCGGATCAGTCCCGTCAAAACGTCTTTACGGCGGGATTTTCATGTTAATGTTCACAAAAAACCGTTTATTAGTGACCGTTTTATATTAAATCCGATAGCGTGAACTTGTCAATAAAATAAGATAATACGTTTGTATTATCTATTGAGTGGAATCATATAATGATACGTTTGTATCAGAAGCGGTGAAAATTCTTGAATTCAGAAGATCCTTGAGATATGATAGAACTATGGATTCTGTGATCAGACGATCTCCGATACCTCATCCATTTCGTCGATGGTCCGGATGCTGTTCATCACATAATTTTTCAGATGGTTTTTGGTCCAGGCAGCCGCCTGTTCCGGGTTGGAGTTGCTGTACACTTCCGTCATCAGAAAATCCTTGTGTTCGGAAAATGAAACAATGGCTCCGTTCACCGCGCGGCTGACCACACGGGCACGCAGATATCCTTTCTTTTTGGAATAGCACTGGATCAGCTGTGTCAGCAGAAGTTCGTCTTTTCGCAGCACCGTATTCTGAAAAGTGGCATTGGCCTTTTTGACGATCACGCTGTCCGGCACGATCACATTGAGCATCATCAGCTTTCCGCGGTTCTGCGGCACAAAGCAGAAATCGATCAGGTTATCGATATGCCGCCCGATCAGTTCCCACGCTTTTTCTTTTGTGAGCTCGTTCTGATCCAGAAGCTCCTCCATTTCCTGCTGCAGCGGTTCCGTGTAAGATGCCGTAATGCTCATCACATCATTGACAATGCTTTCATAGAGGCCCTCTTTGGAGCCGAAATGCACGGTGATCTGTCCCTGGGAAAGTCCCGCTTCTTTTGCGATCATGCGGACTGTCGTGGTACCGTAACCGTACCGGCTGAAAAGCCTCATGGCCGCATCTTTGATGCGTTCTGCGTTAGTAAGTGCAGGTTCTGTTTCGTTTTTATTCATCTCTTCCATAGAAATAACAGTTCTTTCACTTCATGATAATTTTTAAAACCGGACTGGTTCATTATAATAGAACACAGCCCCTATTTCAAGCCAAAGCGTCAACAGGAGGAAACTATGGAAAAGAACGCTGCTGATTTTACAACCGGAAAAATCTTCGGACCGCTTTTTAAGTTCGCAGGACCTGTTTTCATTGCGATGTTTCTTCAGGTCATGTACGGAGCCGTAGATCTTCTTATTGTGGGAAAATTCGGGATCACGGCGGATGTATCGGCCGTATCGACAGGAAGCCTGCTCACGACGAGCATCACAAGGGTCATCGTGTGCCTTTCTATGGGAATCACCATCCTGATGGGGCAGTTTCTCGGAGAAGGAAGAAAAGAGGAATGCGGATCCGTCATTGGCGGCGGCATCGTTCTTTTTTTCTGTATCGCCGCAGCGCTCTCGCTTTTCATTCCGTTCTGCGCGCCGGGTCTTGCCAGGCTTTTCAACGCCCCGGCCGAGGCTTTTTCCGGAACCGTGGCCTATCTCCGGATCTGCATGTACGGTGCGGTGTTCATTGTGGCTTATAACGTATTAGGAAGTATCATGCGGGGCATGGGAGACTCCAGGACACCCCTCCTGTCTGTCGCCATCGCCTGTGTCCTGAATATTGCGGGAGATTATCTTCTGGTGGCGGTTTTCGGCATGGGCAGCGCCGGAGCCGCGATCGCTACGGTATTTGCGCAGGCGGTCAGCGTGGCGATCTGCCTTCTGGTCATCGCAAAAAGAAAGCTCCCGTTCCGGTTTACGGGAAAGGACATCCGGTTCCATAAGGAAATCATTGCTTCCATTACGAAACTGGGCGCTCCGCTGGCCCTGCAGGAAATGCTCCTCTGCATCTCCTTCCTTGTCATTCTTTCCATTGCCAATTCGATCGGCCTGATTGCGAGCGCCGGCGTGGGCGTTGCGGAAAAAATCTGCGGATTTGTTATGCTGGTTCCCATGTCTCTGTCCCAGGCGCTTTCCGCTTTTGTCGCGCAGAACTTCGGTGCCGGAAAGGACGGTCGTTCCGTAAAGTCTCTCCGTTACGCGCAGGGGGTATCCTTTGCGATCAGTCTTTTCATGTTCTGGCTGGTATTCTTTCACGGAGAACTCCTTACGGGTCTTTTCGCGAATGACGCGGATGTGATAACTGCCGGTGCACAGTACCTGAAGGCCTATGCGATTGACTGTATTCTGGCAGGATTCATGTTCTGCTTTAACGGATACTTTAACGGATGCGGACGCACCGGATTTGTCATGTTCCACGGAACGCTCAGTTCCTTTGGTGTGAGGATCCCCCTCGCTTATCTGATGTCGCGGCAGATTCCGGTGAATCTCTTCCACATCGGACTGGCAACGCCGACGGCCACCCTTACCCAGTGTATCCTGTGTACGGGATACTTTCTCCGGATGCACAGAAAATCAGGAAAAAACCGGCTGTCATGAGCCGGCCATCAGATTTTCATATTGTTCCCCGGAAAGTTCCGTGTGGTAAAACATGCGGTAATACTTTATCACCTCATCCTGTAAGTTGTAGTCGCACAGCTCGGGATAGAGTACCGCGGGAAGCCACATCATCCCGAGATACCGCTGGACAGAAGGCGGAAAGCCCATCCAGTTATACGGTCCGCAGGGAACCTGAAAAAATTTTCCGTTTGCGACGGCCGATACTTCCCTCCACTCCTCCGTCCGGGATACGGTATGGCAGATACTGTCCGGCGAAAAAATCACAGCCTCAGGGTTCCATAAAAGGATCTGCTCCAGATCCGCTTCATTTCCGGTTCCCCTGGCAGACGGGCTTTCCACCACGGCGAGGTTATTACAGAACAGATCGACAACCTCGGAATGATAGGAATCCTTTGCGATGACATGAAATCCCTCTGCACCGGTGATGAAAAGAACATTCGTTTTCTCCGCCTTCCCGGCGATCTCCAAAGCACGCGCATATACTGTCTCGCAGTAGATCGCGTACTCTTCTGCTCTTTCTTTCAGGGAAAGAAGATCCCCCAGCATCCGGAACGCATCTCCCGCGGTTTCCGTTGTCATACTCACATGAACAAACGGGAGTCCGGTCTGCCCGGAAAGGCTGTCCAGATCTTCCCGTGCTGTCGCACCGGGCTCTCCCAGATCGATCACGACATCCGGAGCCGACCCAAGGAGTGCCTCCGGATCCATGCTGTCCTTTCCTCCGTACAGCTGTCCGAGAACGGGAAGGGAAAGATATTCGTCAGGAATATACTGCCCGGCCTCCTCCGGCCACGGCACGGAAACCCCGGTAAGAAGTTCCGGCGCCAGCGCGAATAAAACGATCTGCGCCATGGGGCCGGTAACCGCGGCTTTTTCAATCTTTGCGGGGATCTCCACTTCTCTGCCCAGAGAATCGGTCCACAGGCGGATTTCGCGGTCCGGCGCAGCCGGTTTTCCCCGATTCATGCAGGCGGCGATATTCACCGCCGCAAATAACGAAAGCGCAAGTAAAAGCATTTTTTTCATCGGTTTCCCCTTTTTCAACTTTTTGAAAACATCCGGGACTTTCCTGTCCGGAGACACTTACGGCCAGGGAACATCCGCACCGTACAGTTCTTTGATCAGTCCTTCTGTCAGGAGCCCGTCGGGACGCCCATTCGCGATCACCGTTCCGTCCTTTACCGCAAGGATCCTGTCGGAATATGTCCCGGCCTGACCGGGGTTGTGAATGGACTGGAGGATCAGATTTCCGGTCCCCGCGAGCTCTTTGAGCGTGCGGAGTACCCGGATCTGGTTTCCGTAGTCAAGACTCGCGAGCGGCTCATCCAGGATCCAGATCCGGGCATTCTGCATCATGGCTCTGGCCATCAGGACAAGCTGCTGCTCTCCTCCGGAGATCTCCGCATACCCCTTTTCCGAAAGATTCAGGACGCCTGCCTTCTCCAGCGCCGAAAGCGCTTCCTTTTCCTCTTTCTTCCCGGGGCTTCCCATGCTCCCGAGCCAGCTGGCAGAGCCCATAAGGACCATATCCAGGACAGAATAATTGAAAGAGGGATAGTGGCTCTGTGGGATATAGGCAACCTTCCGGGCAAGACTCCGCGGAGGGATGTTTTTTATATTATCCTCCCCGATGAGAATCTCTCCGTCGTAATCTCGGATCAGTCCCAGAATGCACTTAAAAAGCGTGCTCTTCCCGGCACCGTTTTTTCCGAGAATACTCACAAGCTCCCCGGAAGACGCGGAAAATGACATCCCGCGGAGAACCGTTCCCGCCCCATGATATCCGAAAGAGAGATTTCTGACCTCAAGTTCCCTGCTCATACGGAATCTCCTCTTCTTGTCAGAAGGAACATAAAGAACGGTGCCCCGATAAAGGCAGTCAGAATGCCGATGGGGATTTCGGTTGCAAAAAGACATCGGGAAGCATCATCCGCGAGGAGCAGAAAAGAGGCTCCCGTGATCATCACGGCCGGCATCAGATCCCGGTAATTGTTGCCGACGATCCTGCGGCAGAGGTGCGGGATTACAAGGCCCACCCAGCCGATCGTGCCGGATACGGAAACGGCGGCTGCCGTCAGGAGAGTAGAGCAGAGAATCACGAGAATCCGGATCTTCCCCGCATCAATTCCGAGGGTTCTCGCCTCCTCGTCTCCGAGCGTAAGAATATTGATCTGCCAGCGGAAAAGAAAGAGCGGAACCGCACCCGCGAGCATGGGAATTCCCGCGATCAGAAGATCCTTTTTCTTTGTCCCGGAAAGAGAACCCATCAGCCAGTAGGTAATCGCCTGCAGTTCGGAATTCGGATCGGCGGCAAGCTTCAAATAAGAGACTCCCGCGTTAAAAAGCGAACTCACCATCATTCCGGAAAGCACAAGAAGCAGTACCTTTTTTCCCTGCCCGTGCTCACTGATAAACCAGGAAAGAAAAACCGTGAGCATGGAAAAACAGAATGCGGAAAACGTGATCAGCCCGGTACCGGCACCGAGAAGGATTGCAAGCGCCGCGCCAAAGGCGGCGCCCGAAGAGGCACCCAGGACATCCGGGCTTGCCATGGCATTCTGGAACACGCCCTGATAGGCCGCGCCGGCCATGGAAAGTGCTGCGCCGACCATGCAGGCGATCAGAATGCGCGGAATCCGGATATTATAAAGAGCCACGCGCATGACTTCGTCCGGTGCCGCTCCCCTTCCGAAGAGGTCATACCGTACGGCTCTGAAAATGTCTGCCGGGGTGACCGGAAATCTCCCGATCATAAAAGATCCCAGGAAAATACAGCAGAAAATAACCGCAAAGCAGGCTGACCCTCCTGCGGTCAGTTTCCTGTGTTGCGTTTTGTCCGACTGCCTCTTCATGATCTCACGATACTGAACCGGTACCCGAGCCGGTAAGGAGAGCTGATGCAGCCGGCGGAAACATACTGGTGTAAAAGCTTCTTATCTCCCGGGATAAAGCCGCAGAGCTTATCAATCGGGAACTCCTTAAGCAGTGCGTGGGCCATCGGGGTACTCGGGCCTGTGACAATGACCCGGGCATTCTCTGAAAGCTCCAGAAGCCGGGGCATGGTCTTATTGGTAAAAGCGCTGCCGGTGATCACCACAACGTCGCATTCCGGAATCAGAAACTCGCACGCGGAAGAAGGATAATCGCCTTCCTGCGGGTTCATCTCCATGATAAAAAGGTTTTTTACGGTCCGGAACTCCTCGCCCGAATGCCTGAGGTGTCCGACCATTCCGACGTTTTTCCCGGTAAGATCCAGTTCGTCGGTACAGAACCGGGCATCCTTCTGTTCCCAGCCGTTTCTGTCCATGCGTTCTTTTGTGTTGTAAAAGGCATTGATTGCGGCCATGCCGATCCCGGCTTCCATGAAATTCCAGGACTTACACAGTTCGGCCAGTTCCCGGAGAGGCATCCCGGTATAGTCGATCCTGGTCCTCGGTCTCGTATCCTGCGGCGTGGTCATGGCAAGACCGCTTTCACCGGCATCAGAAAGCACTTCCGTCCAGGTCTGCCCCACGATCACACTGACACATTTTACGGACGGATCCATCCCGTCGATCAGCATGTCATACAGTTCCCATTTTTCCATCGCTGAATTTTTTCCTTATTTTTCTCTCACTCCGAAACCGGCTCTTACTTCGATCAGTTCCGCCGCAATGCATACGGAGATCTCTTCCGGTGTCCGGGCTCCCCTGACCGGGATTCCGATCGGAGAGGTGATCCGCGCGATCTCTTCCTCCGTGCAGCCGCGCTCACGAAGCTGCGCGCTGACTGCGGCAATCTTTTCTCTGCTCCCGATCACGCCGATATATTTTGCGGGGGTCTTCACCGCCTGGGCTTCAATGATCATGTCATCCTTATGGCCTCTGGTCATGATGCATATATAGTCATCCTCCGTGAACTCCACATAGTCTGCGATATGCTCGTTATTGTCGCACAAAATCGTCCTGTCCACTCCGGGGAAAAGAGAAGGCTCTGCAAACTCCTTCCTGTCTTCGATCACGATACAGTTAAAATCAACACTTGTCAGAAGAGGAACCAGTGCCTGTGCCACATGACCGCCGCCGAAGATATAGACATTGGCAAGCCGTTTTACCGCTTCCTGAAGTTCCTCAAGCTTTGCGAGGGTCTCCGGCGCTTCCGGGTCCATGTAGAAGAAGTCGACCTCCACATCGCCGCCGCAGATCATGCCGATATCCTGAATGTCATTATTTCTCAGGATATACTCATGGGTGGAAGACTTCCCTGTCCGGAGCACCTCTGCTGCTTTTTTCTGGGCATTATATTCCACGGCGCCGCCGCCGATGGTCCCGGCGATCCTTCCCTCCTCCGTTACGAGCATCATGGCTCCCTCTCCTCTCGGACAGGAACCGTGACTTAAGCTGATGGAACAGAGTACCACCGGCTGCCCTTTTGCAATCGTTTCTTCCAGTTTTTTCACAAGTTTTCTCATAACGAACCTCACAGTCTGAAATCGTCGAAATATTTCTGAAACACGGACAGGGCCATCGCATCAAACTCTTTTCTCATGGCTTTCCATCGTCGTAAAAGATCCCTGCCTTTGTCCGTAAGACAGCTGAATCCTCCGTCCTCCCCGCCGGCGCACCGTTCGATCAGCCTTTCGGAGGTGTTCTCCTCCACATAGCGGATCATCTTCCAGACCTTTGTATAGGAGACTTTCATGGCGCGAGCCGCATTCTGCAGAGACCCCGTAGCTTCCACAAGCTCCAGAAGATTCATAAAGCCCTCGCCGCAAAAGATCTGATCCGTCGCCAGCTTCATCTCGATCTCAGGGTGCAGCCTGCCGTCTGCGCCGCTTCTGAGGTCATACTCATGCACTGCCCTTCGGTAGTCCTCCCGGGTATCGGCATCCAGGAGGATGCACGGCTCCTCGGCGTTAATCTCAAGAATCTCCCGTCCGGAGTTCTCAACGGCACCCCGAAGGCCCCGTTCCCCGTCGTACCGGAGGATGGTTTCAAACAGCGTGTCACGGATCAGTACGGGATGTCCCGGCTCCCCGTGATACATGGGGCGGATAAAATCCGCCTCTTTCTCCGTCACCGTATCGAAGATCCACTTCGGGCTCATAACGACATCGGAAGGCGAAAGAAGGATCCTGTCAAACGGTTCCCATTCCTCCCCGGAAAGCTCCATCACTTGGCTGATTCCGAGTTTGACGGAATCAAGCATCTGCGTATCGTAAAAACGGCTGTTGAAAGCTGTGACGACACAGCCCGCTGCCGTTTCCTCCCGGAGCGCCTCCTCCAGTTCTTCATGACGGTAGCCCGTCACAACCACCACCCTCCTGGCGCCGGCCTCCCTCATCTGGCCGATCAGTCTTTTAATAAATACGGTATCGCCGATCGGCAGCAGCGGCTTAAACGTTCCCATCCGGGAAGAAACACCGGCCGCAAGTATCAGTCCGCAGATCATGATTCCCTCCAAGCGTTATTTTTGTTCGTGAATATCGTATGCAAAAAATTAAAGAGGGGACTGTTCAGAAGATCTGAACAGTCACTTTCTCTCTTCATTTCTTTTTCTGGAATACTCTTTGAGTGCTTCCCTAAGAAGCATATAGGAAAGTGCCACTGCCGGTTTGTTTTCCTCGTCGACACTTCCGTCATCACTGACCAATGCCTCGAGATCCAAAGGGGTAAGGAGGGCCGCCTCCATTACTTTCAGGTCTATGATTTTTCCGCACATTGCGGCGACTGTCGCCGCAATATCGATCACCACTTCCGGGGCCGCCTCATAGCCGGCATCCGTGATGATATCCCGGTGAAGTGAAAATCCGAACCGAAGCATTGTATCCCCGGATTCATCCTGGACCCTTGCCTCCCCGGCGGGTTCCGAAGGGACTCCCTGCCGGGTCCGTTCCCTGATGAGTTTTACCATTTTCTCAGAATCGGTAGCCATATGTCCTGTCCTCCTTCCTCTTCCTGCAGATTGATGACGGCGGCAGCGGTCCGAAAAGGACAGGGCCGCTGCCGGAATATTTCATAAGAAAATTATTCCTTCTTTGAAGTGCTTACATTGGGAAGGATCAGGAACATCGCCGCGATCACGAATGCGCAGATCATGGCAATCAGGAATGCCGTATCATTGATTCCGCCAGCAATTGCCGTAATCACATAGGACGGAAGAATGAATGCGCCGGCCATCATAACGGTACTGATCACACCGCCTGCGACACCCATCTTGGCAGGGCCGATCTCCGGAAGGGAAGCCGGTACAGACATCAGGGTGGGAAGAAGTCCGCCGAGCGCAAGACCGGATACCGCGATCAGGATGAATCTTACGGCAGCACCGGAAGCCTTCCAGCCAAGGAACAGCGTGATTCCCGCGATCACAGCGAGCACTGCGCCTGTGATCTTGGTATTTGCAGATTTTCCGATCACCGGAGGCATCAGAATACTGCCGACTAATGCGGTAAGCGTAAAGACGATCACCACTGCGCTGGCTGCGCCTTCACTTAACCCTTTTCCGATCAGTCCCGGAGACAAAAGAGCGGAAGCTGCCATGTTGACGCCCATAAAGAATGCGGCACCGATGGCTGCGAACCATACCTCTTTACATTTGAGAACGTCGCCGATCTTTACTTCAGGCATTGCGGGAGCACCTTCGGGCATCTCTATTTTCTTTTCTCTGATCAGAAGGATCCATAACACGGTCTCTGCCACAAACGCAATACCACCGAAGAGGAAGGCTTTGCTGACATCCGCCGAAAAGCTCTTTCCGATCAGCATGGCAAGTACGGTGCCGGCGTTTCCTGAGGCCACAACCGTACCGATGGCCAGGGAAAGTTCGCTGGGGGAGAACCAAGACATCATGAGTTTCGGGTTGTTGGAGTTAAGAACCACACCCGTCATACCCATAAGAACAGCGCATACAAGCAGCATGCCGTAGTTTCCGGCAAAGGATCTTCCCAGAGCGCCCACGGTGGTAATGATCAGTGAAATGAACACTACATTTTTCACACCGAACTTGTCGCCCATTCCGCCGGCAAGCAGTGACAGCACGACACCGATCAGCATCGGTGCAGTGGCAATCGTCGTATACTGCGATTCGGTAAGATTGAGCTTCATCATCAGATCGCCGGCATACGCCGTCGCCTGGAACTGACAGAATGATGTAAGGAAGCATGCAAGAAATGCCACCAGAAGTATCACCCATCTATAAGAAGATGACTCTTTGTTCATATTATCCTCCTAATTGTAATTTGTTTCTTTATTTTAATCTCAAACTCATTTCATTCGCAGGTGTCACGGAATTCTTCGAGGTGCGTTATATCTTTTACTTCATATTTCCCTGAAGAAATGGAAATATAGCCCGCATCCTCCAGCTGATGCACACATTTGAGACACGTGATCCTGTTTATGAAAAGCATATCGGCGATCTGTTTCTGAGTGACCCTGATATCGATTACCGTGCTCCCGTCCGGTTTCGGTTTTCCCGTCCGTCTCGCAAATATCGCCA
This sequence comes from Candidatus Avilachnospira sp., assembly GCA_045642005.1. Classification (GTDB taxonomy): domain Bacteria; phylum Bacillota; class Clostridia; order Lachnospirales; family Lachnospiraceae; genus Avilachnospira. The sequence continues at coordinate 2,077 of JAZUHZ010000083.1, read as the reverse complement.
GAAAATCGCAGACACGCCACATCGCGGTATGCGTTGTTGTTTTTCTGACAAGATCCTGGGCAACCAGAAAATCCCGCAGCGTTTTGGCAAGAACAGCTTCATTGAACCTTTTATCCTTCTGGATCAGCTTTCTGGCGTTGACCATATCAAGAGAATACAGTCTCAGGTTTTCTCCGGCTTCATAATAGAAACTGCTTTTCCGGTCAAAAAGGATAAAATCGCTGAAAAGCAGCATGCCCGGTTCGATCAGATCAAAAATCCGCCTTTTATCATTCTGGTCCACTTCATATACGATAACGAACCCGTGTTCTATATAAAAACACGCATCGATCAGTGAGCCGGGGGAAGCCAGCACCTCTCCCTTTTCGACTTCGATAAAATACTTCTCCTTGCAGAGGAGTTTCCTGAGATAGGTTGCATCGATCCAGCCGTTATTGCCGTTATAATAAACACTGTCGGATGTCCGGGTGTTTGTAAGCCTTTCCTCAACCTGTTTCGTCATGTTATGCTTTTCCTTCTCTGCGCTCTGAGTTTCATGAGCGGATCAAATTTTTCATGGTGCAGTCGGTCCTCCGAATCCTCCACAAAAGCCCGTAAAGCTTCCGTGATCTCACGCTCATCGGCGCTGTCGGTATCGATAATCAGTGTTTCCCGGTCCTCGGAAAGTGTCCGGAAAAGCCTGTCATATACGGCTTTGTCCCCGGTATGATCCCGGCAGGCAAGAACGCCGGCGCAGGGAATCCCGGATTTCAGAAATTCTTCTTCTTTCTGCGCAATCAGGGGATCCGAAAGCTCGCTTCCGAGAAGTTCATCAAAATACCCTCTTCCCGCTTCGCTCGCGTTGCTGAAAGCTTTCAGATATTTTTCGCCTGTCCGGGGAACCTCCTTTTCATAATCCTCCCGGCAGTCAAAAAACATAGCCATGGGAAGCGGATCGAAGGCAGCCTCACAGGGCTCCGCCATGTAGGGAACCACGTCTCCCGGAACATCCAGCAGTTTGAGAAATGCCCATCCCGAAGAAAGCACCCTCCAGTCAGACATCAGTCGGATGAGCAGCATCGTTTTCCCGGACTTTTCTTTCCCTTTCAGAAACACTCTTCGTATCATGATCTCAGCCTCCTGAAATCGGTTTCATGTAGAGAGCGTCTTTGAGGCGCTTCAGATGTTCCATATTCTCATACTGGATCTTACAGAGTTCAGAACAGGTCATCGCCGTCTGATCCTCCGAGTAGAAGATCTTTCCGCAGGCCCGGCATACCTTTAACGCATTCTCCGCCAGATAGCCGGAGACTGCCGACTCCAGCATCGTCTGCAGCGTAAGCGGGGCAAACGGTTCTGCGGTAAGCCTGCCGTTTCTGACAACCTGCGCTCTGTTGAAACGTACCGCGATCCAGTCAAGCCATGCCGAAATATTCGCTTCTTTTTCATAATAAGAAGCGGAAAAAACCCTGGCATATTTCTCTTCGGATCTCCCGGTCACGCAGAATACTGCCGAAGACATATCTATTTTATCTTCAGGAAGTGTCAGAAAGTTGTCCTCCTCCAGCGCGAGCCCCAGAAGGCCGAATCTTCTCACAAAGCGCATGTTCCTTTCACTTTCGTCCTTATCGTCAAGAACGATTGCTATGAGGTCAGCGCAGTTTCTGCCAAGTCCCACCTGAAGGTCATATGCCACCGGAACCGCATTGTCCGCCGGTATGATGCACTCCATATTCCTTTCATCCCGGATTCTTTTATAATCCGAATATTTGATCCAGTATGACGATTCCATAGTCCATCCTCAAAAATCCGTTAAGAGTCCGGTGTTTTCCGGACTCTTTTTTACATTATTTCCACCCGGTGGCCGGACATGTCCGGCCCCGGGATTGATCAGTCAGTTTTCAGATTCCCTCAAGGAATCTTCTTACCATAACCTTTACTTCGTCAACCTTGAATGCATTATTCCGGATCGGAAGCACATCCTTCACGGAAAGTTCTGCAGCCTCTGCGATGACATCCGCCGTCAGCTCTTTCCCTGCAAGGAACTCCTCAACTTCGGTAAGTTCCACCGGAACAGGAGCAACTCCGCCCAGAACAA
>JAZUHZ010000082.1:0-31525 GCA_045642005.1 Candidatus Avilachnospira sp. | reverse complement strand
TTGAGAGAAAGATCATAAAGGATTACGGGCTCGGGGAGCTCATCGTCTGCACAGATGCGGGGCTTTCATCCGTACCAAACAGGAAATTCAACGACGTTGAGATCGGCGGGATCAGCAAGAGGAACTTCATCACCACACAGTCCATAAAGATGCTGCCCGCTTATCTGCAGGACTTTGTCTTTGAAGACGGAGGATGGCAGCTGGAAGGGGGAAGCCGGGAATACCGCCTGTCAGAGCTTTCTGAAGAAGATGACTATGACAAGATCTTCTATAAGGAGCGATGGATCACGGAAGAACTGACTGAGAAGGAAAAAGAAAAAGGAACAAAGCCGTTTGAGCAGCGCCTCATCGTCTCCTATTCCATCAAGTATAAGAAGTACCTGGAAAAGATCAGGGCGGCCCAGGTAGGAAGGGCTGTGAAGATGCTGGAGAATGGTTCTTATAAGAAGCGGGGGAAGAGCCAGAATGACCCGAAACGTTTCATCGCGCATGACCTCACGACAAAAGACGGCGAGATCTGTGAGATAGACATCCCCTACATTGATGAAGGAGCGATCACAGAAGAGGCAAAGTATGACGGTTTCTATGCCGTATGTACCTCTCTGGACACAAAGAGTACCGGAGAGATCGTGAAGATCAATGCCGGCCGCTGGCAGATCGAGGAGTGTTTCCGGATCATGAAGACAGAATTCCGGGCACGGCCCGTCTATGTACAGAGGGACGACCGTATCAAAGCGCATTTCCTTACCTGTTTCATGGCGCTTATGGTATACAGGATCCTGGAAAAGGAACTGAATGAACAGTTCACGACGGATCAGCTCATTGATACCTTAAAAAGAATGAACATGCAGTGTTCAGGAGACAGGCAGGCATACCTCCCCGCTTACACACGCACCGAGATCACAGATGCGCTTCATGAAAACGCGGGGTTCAGAACAGACTATGAGATCATCACCGCATCCGGCATGAGAAAAATCATCCGTTCCACAAAAAAGTAGTTATATATAGCTACGTTTTTGATGATAAAAAAGTGGTCAAAAGCTTTATTTTATGGGCTTTTGACCACTTTTTACTGTCAAAGACGGGATTATAGCATTATGTAAACACTATTTCAAGCATTATTTTCGGGATTTTCTTCTTTTTCAGCCGTTTCTCCCTTTTTATTATCCGTTCCCGGCCGATTCCAGGAGATCCAATCGCAATCCTTATTCTCACAGGAATAGAAAACGCGTCCCTTCTTCGAACGTCTGATCACCACATCCGCTCCGCAGTCCGGACATTTAACGCCGATTTTTTCCAGGAAAGGCTGTGTGTTCCGGCATTCCGGGAATCCCGGGCATGCCAGGAACTTTCCGTGAGGTCCGTATTTGATCACCATATTCCGGCCGCATTTTTCACAGATTACGTCGGAAACCTGATCGGCCACTTTTACCTTTTCAAGGTTTTCTCTTGCCTCGGACAGTTCCTTCTCGAGATTCGGCCAGAAACTCCGTAAGACCTCTTTCCAGGGAAGTTCTCCCTCTGCCACCTTATCAAGATCCGACTCCATCAGTGCCGTAAACTCGGGATCCGCCACCTCCGAGAAGGACTTCCGCATCAGATCATTGACCGCGGTACCAAGTTCCGTCACAAAAAGATTTTTCTTTTCTTTTGCAATATATCTTCTTGCCAGAAGGGTGGTGATTGTCGGAGCATAGGTGGACGGACGTCCGATCCCGACCTCTTCCAGTTCCCGTACCAGAGATGCCTCGGTATAATGAGCGGGCGGCTCGGTAAAATGCTGCAGTTTTTCGATCTTTGAGAAAACCACGGTGTCTCCCTGCGAAAGGAACCCGAGATCCTGCTTCTCTTCCTCCTCGTCCTTCGATCCGTAAACCGCAAGGAAACCGTTAAACTTAAGCTTCGACCCGGCGGCCTGAAAGGTATGGCTGTCTCTTTCCAGCCGTACTGTTACGGTATCATAGACTGCCTGTTTCATCCGGCTTGCCGTAAAACGTTTCCAGATGAGCTGATAAAGACGGTAAGCATCCCGGTCGAGCTGATCCTTCACGGATTCCGGGGTGATCTCGATATGAGTCGGCCGGATGGCTTCATGAGCATCCTGAACGTTCTTTCCGCTTTTCTGGCTGCTCTTTTTCTGGGATGCGTATTCTTTTCCAAACCGCTCCCCGATATAGGAAAACGCGGCATCGGAAGCCTCCTCCGAGATTCGCACAGAGTCGGTTCTCAGGTAGGTGATCAGTCCGATTGTCCCGTAGCCTTCCACTTTCATGCCTTCATACAGTCTCTGCGCGACCATCATGGTCGTCTGCGTGGACATGGAAAGAAGGCGGGAAGCATCCTGCTGCAGCGTGGAGGTGGTAAACGGAAGCGGGGCATTCTTGATCTTTTCGGCCTTTTTCACTTCCGTAACCGTTACTTCTTTTCCCAAAACGTCGTCCAGGATCTTCTGTGCCTCGGCTTCATTCTTTATGGCTTTCTTTCTTCCGTTCTCCCCGTAATAGGAAACCTTTACCGTATTCCTGCCGTTTTTGATTCCGGCGTCAATCGTCCAGTATTCCTCCGGAACAAAACGGGCGATCTCATCTTCCCTGCTGCTGATAATATTCAGTGCCGCCGACTGCACTCTGCCGGCGGAAAGTCCTCTCTTCACCTTTTCCCACAGGATCGGGCTGATCGAGTATCCGACGACCCTGTCCATCACCCTTCTGGCCTGCTGGGCATCCACAAGGTTCATATCCAGTTCCCGCGGATTCTTGATTGCTTCTTTTACGGCTTTCTGAGTAATCTCATTAAAGGTGATCCTTCTGATCTTTTTCTTCGTGCCGTCAAGCCCTAAAGCGCTGATGAGATGCCAGCTGATTGCCTCGCCTTCACGGTCAGGGTCTGTTGCCAGAAAAATAGTATCGGCCGCCTTGACTTCCTTCCTGAGGTCACTGATCAGCTCCCCTTTTCCTCTGATATTGATATACCGGGGTTCAAAATCATTTTCGATATCCACTCCCATCGTGGACTTCGGCAGATCTCTGACATGTCCCATGGACGCTGCCACCTGATACCCGGATCCTAGAAATTTCTTGATTGTCTTCATTTTCGCCGGTGATTCGACGATCACAAGTTTACCTGCCATCAAACTTCCTTCCTTATAGAAAAGTCATTCTTCGTCGCGTGCAATATACAATAGATTACTTTTTTTTGCAATAAGAAAATTTACAGGTCCGGAAGGATCGCCCGGTTGTACCCTTCGGCTGTATAATACCGGATGCCGTCTTTTCCGCCCTCTTCGACAATCACAACAAGGTCATCAGGCAGGATATTGATCCAGGACACACCATCCCTGAAATCTGACACACGATAGGAATACACGGACCCCTGGGTCGCAAATCTTGTTTTCACCGACGCCGCATGCTCCGGATCTTCCTCCGGATATCTTTTTTCGAGAGCGCTGATCCACCTGGTATCATAAGTGATGTAATCAAAGCTCATCGTCTCACCGGCAGCGGTTCGATGAAAAGAAACAAAAAATCTGTCCTCATAGCTTTCCCGCCGGGCGATTCCCTCCGCTTCCGAACACCGGTATTCATATGGAACCATAGAAACAGACTCCTGTCCCGAATCCGGTTTTGAAACAGAAGCCGTAGTTTCTTCTTCAGAAAGGCTTACGATTGGAGCTTCTGCCTTGACAACCTCGGTTTCTTCTGTTTCCGTGATTTCCACCGCCTTTTCCGTTGGCATTGTCTCTGCCGCTGATTCTGCTGCCACTGTTTCTTCTTTTGGCTCTCTGTTTTTTTCCAAGCGCGGTACAATATGAGTCTCGGGTTGAAAGAAAGTCTTTGTATCACTCTCGATGGCAGTTTCGACGGTGCTTTTTCTGACTGTTTCAAAACCCGCGGCTTCCTCGGGGAATCCGAAGGTTTCTGCCGTTGCATCTGACAGACAGGTTTCAGCCGTTCCGATGATCATGTTTTTTTTCTCTTCCCGAAAAGGCTTTTCCGTTTCCATAGAATAGTTTATTGCCTCATGCGAAGTTTCCATGATTTCCTCTTCCGACGTCCGGCCTTCCCGGAGCACAAGCATCGTAACGGCAATACAGATGGCCCATACCGCTGCCACCGGAAGCCAGGACTTTTTCTCATTTCTTTCCATTTTTCTTTCGCCGAATCAGGAATCCGAGAAGAGCTCCACCGGAAAGGAGAAAAACACCCAGCCAAAGTCCCAAAAGCATAGTATCTCCTGTTTCCGGACTTCGTCGCCCTCCCGCTCCAAGGATCTTCGTAACGTGCATCCTTCCGACATCCCGGTCATCGGAATCCCCGGAGTTTTCCGGAGCGGTTGTCACAGGTTCTGATTCTTTTATCGGGCTCTGGTAACCATGAAGGGGCTCTCCGCCGCCTCCGCCACCGGTGCTTCCGTGAATCACTGCGTCGGTCATCGTGACGGTAAACTTTTGCCCGGTGTGCGGCGTAACGAACCTTAGATCGTCCGCTTTTTGGTAACCGGACGGTGCAGAGATCTCGCGGAGTGTGTATTCTGTGTCGGCATTGAGTACAGCCTTCAGTTCCTTCGGCGTTCCGTCTGTTGTCCACCGGATGACTTCCTTACCATCCTTATCAAGAACAGCGAGCACGGCTCCGGAAAGAAGTATTCCCCCTTCGCTCTGTTTTTTTACCTCGATGTCAGTGGCCTCGTCCTTCATCACGACTTTATCGATCCTGCCGTCCTTAGAAACGGCGAATACAATATCAGATGTGTAGGCATAGCCATCGGGTGTTCCTTCCTCATGGAGGACATAGCTGCCGCCTGCGATCAGCTTTCCCTCAATGACGTGCGGCTCTGCTCCGGAAGTCCACTCCTCGACCTTGCTGCCATCGGCATCGTAGATGATGAGACGCGCCCCGGGGATTTCCCTTTCTCCTGTGATGTCGGTCTTGGAGATTTCAACTCTGGTCACTTCATCCTTCATCACAATTTTATCGATGGTTCCGTCGTTTGAAACCTCGAAGGTGATATCTTCGGCATAGGCGTAGCCGGGGGCGGGATTTACCTCGACGAGGGTATACTCCTCACCTGCTTTGAGCTTTCCTTCCATGGTATGCGGCGTCTCACCGGAAATCCAGGAGTCAACCGGATGGCCGTCCTTATCCCTCAGCAGAAGCTCGCATCCCGGTACTTCTTCGGTTCCGGTAATGTCTGTCTTGGTGATTTCGACCTTTGTGGGCTTATCAATCATCACCACCCGGCGGTCCTCACCGTAGTGGTCAACACTGAAAGAGACATCTTCGGCATGAGCGAAGCCTTTCGGCGGCTCTACCTCATGCATGTAGTAGGTCGCATCTGCTTTGAGAACAATGTCCCATTCCTGCCAGAAGTCCCTCATGGCAAACTCTTCGATTGCGCAGGGCCCTGTAAGGGGGTTCCTGTCTGCATCCAGCAGAACGAAGGTTCCGCCTTGGAGCATGATTCCCGGATCTCCTTCTCCTTCCTTAAGGAGCCAGATGATCGGATAAGGTCTCGGATGCTCGTCGTCCGGTTTGCCGGGTTCCTGAACCGGGGTGTTTCCCTCATCTTCAAGATCGGGGATAGAAGGATACTCATGTTTGTCGCCGGCTGACCCATCAGGCTTTTCTGCCTTTACGTCATAGGTGCGGGCAATATTGAGATAGCCTACACCATCGTCCGGAGCCGTAAAGCTCAGGAATTCCGGAGCATCATCGGATACGACTGCGCTGTAGGTGAGCACGGCCTTTACGCCGGGCTCGATTCGTATTCTTGCTTTTTCCGTTCCGACGCCGTATCCAGCCCCGGAGATATCCGAACCGGCGCCTTCAAAGCTGATCTTTTCAATGTGAAGATCCCGGAAATACTTTGCAGTGGTTCCTTCAAATTCGTCCGAAACGTAAATCTTTAACGGCATAATACCGGTATTTGTCACTCTGACTTCGTACCGCACGGTATCCCCCCGGAAGAAGCCGTACCGTTCCGTCCCTTCTTTCTTCGGTGCCGGAGTGATACGCTCCTTTTCCATGACATACCTCGGATAAGAGATCTCTTCCGTCTCCTGTACAGGCGTATTGGCGTCGTCTTCCTTATCCTCAAGCTCAGGGAAATCATCCCTGTCCACAGTCTTTTCCGTATTGGTGCCCTCTTCGATGTATCTTCCGACAACATCGTATGTCCGGGCTGTGTTGAGGTAGCCCATTCCGTCGTCCTTTGCGCGGTCACTGAGATTTTCGGGTGTATCATCCTTAACAACAGCCTTATAGGTCACTACTGCATATCCGCCGGTAAAGATGGAGATATCTCCGACAGATCCGCTGATAGAGTGTGTGCGTCCGAAGGACGGCGTTGCGAGCGTAGTCTTTGACGAATGGAAGGTGATCTTATCGATCACAGGCTCGGTGAAGAATTCAGGTTGCTCGTAGGAATCCGTTACCTTCATCCGGAGATCCATGTTTCCTGTATTCACGATGGTCACATCGTAATAAACGGTGTCGCCACGGTAGAATCCGTGCTGGACCGTACCCGTCTTGATCGGTGCAAGGGATGTTCTCTCCTTCTCCATCTCATAGTCCGGATGCGGCTCTACAGGCTGCTCCGGTTCTTCGGGAGGTGTTACGACCACGATCTCGTGGTTCTTCATCTCTGTTACCTGCGGAGTGCCGTCATGGGCGACGGTGAATTCCTCATCGTGTGAGTAGTAATACCCGTCCGGTGAGTATTCCTCATGCAGCGTGTAGGTCTCGTCCGCGTTCAGAACACAGACAAACCGCTCGGAACCGTCCGCATCGGTCACCCATTCCTTGATGATGTTTCCGCCCGCGTCAATAATCTGAAGCTTTGCTCCCTCAACAGGCTCCCCTGTTGTGAAGTTACTCTTATTGATCGTGACGTCGGTAGGCTTATCGACCATCTTTACCTTCTGTATGATAGTCCCCTCTGAATCGACCTCAAAAAGCACATCCTCCGTATAGGCGTAGCCGGGCGCTGCCGAGGTCTCTTCCAGCCGGTAGGTCTTCCCGGATTCCAGAACTCCCTCGAACATGTGCGGCTTGTCGTTAGACACCCACTGTTCGATCAGGTTGTCATCAGTGGTATCTTCAGAAGTACCGTTTGCGTCATAAAGGGTAAGCGTACATCCGGGAATCTCATGGCCGTCTGTGATGTCTGTCTTTGAAATGGCAACCTTTGTCCTGGTATCGAAGGCAATCACCATGTCCGCCTGCCCATTCTCACCGACTGCAAAGCCAAGCCGGTTTGTCGTGACAGCGACTCCGTCTGAATAGGTCGTTCTTTCGATCAGATGATATTCCTCACCCTTTCGGAAGAGGTCTCTCACAGAGGTATCGATCACAGCACGGTGACTGAATGCATAAGCTCCGAGAACCTCGGTAAAGTCTCCATCCATGCCCTTATCAGTCACAGTTCGCCCGTTTTCAGTTCTTTCAACAGTATAATGGACGTCCTCATAGGAACCGGTATCGATGATAACATATTCGTTTGCCTTCAGGGTGATCTTATCACCTGAAGTCATCGTTCCGGTCCGGGAACCGGTATAGGAATAGGTTCCCGCAAGCTCTTTTCCGGTAAGGTTGTACCAGAGCCTCACGGTGTACTCCTCTTCCTCGTTCACATATACCTTTGCGCCTGATCCTGTCAGTGAATTACAGAGGGTGAGGCAGTTCTTCTTAATAACCGGAACGGCTCTTTCGGCCTCCAGCGTCTTTCCGGCGATTTCAGCTTTTACCTTCAGCTCGTGGGCGTCAAAGTTCACATATTCGTGGGCGGTCACAAAGTCGATGATGACGGAACCGAACGCAGGGATACCTGCCACGGTCCAGGTAAGAGTGTTTCCGGAAGCGGTTCCGCCGGCGATATCAACGATACGGGTATCGTCATTAATTTCCACGGTCACAACGGCATCCGCCGCTTTGTGTGTCGGATTGACAAAGGCAATCCTGTCGTAAATGAGCTTTGTCTGGTCGATGGGAGTTCCCTCATCATATCCGATCTGTGAAGTGGTGATGACCGGATTCTCTGTCATCACGCTGTTCGCAATGGTTTTTTCGAACTCTGTATCCGTTACAGGGTTCAGTTCATCAATGAGTGTTCCGTCGGAATAGTATGCTCCAAGTTCCACCTTCTCTGCGGACCTTGTCTCAAACTTCATGGTTCCGGTTTCATCAAAGATGAAGGGCTTTGTCAGGCGGTCCGTAATCTGCATGGTACCGTCGGAATAGGTTGTCTTTTCGAGAAGAGTATAGGACTCTTCCTGTGTGTATCCGGATGCCTGGCTCACGACATGAATGCCGTCTGCCGGCCAGCTTTCCTTCATGGCTCCGGCAGCGTCGATGATCTCGTACTCTACCTTTGTCACGAATCTTCCGTGAATGATTGCTGCAGCAATGGAATCCCTGTCAAGGTTCTCTGTATCCGTCGGGAAGTCTGTATCTTTAACCGGGATAAACGTAATGGCGGAAAGCCGGTTCGTAAGCTCCGTGATCTTCCGTCCGTCGGCAGATACCGTAAACATGACGGGCTTCATGAGATTCCAGCCGACCGGCCAGTAAGCTTCGACGAATACATAGCTCTTACCGGCGATAAGACCCTCGATCTCCGCAGTCTTTTCAATACGGGATGTGGTGATAGTCTTTACCGGATGAGCTGTATCGTATTCCGGATTGCCGTTCACATCGATTCCTGTAAGCTCGTAGAGAATAATGGCGGCGCCGTCAACAAACGCCTGATCTGTATCGTCATCACAAAGCGAATCAAAATCCTTCTTCTGGAACCTGAATTTCGTCTTCCGGTCGAAGACTTCATATTCTTTCTTTGCAAAATCTCCGAAATCATAGGACTCTCCGTCCTCTGCCTTCGGATCGAATCTGAAGGTGAAGAGCGTATCAGCTACCGAGTAGCCCTCCGGAGCCCTGATCTCGCGAATGGTGTAGGTATAGGGCTTTACCTCTCCTGTCCCGGAAACCTCCCCGACAGAAAGACCGCTGATCACGAGCGTACCTGTGGTATCGGTATAGGTCAGTGTCTCCACAGGAACGGTGAGGTCCTCTGCCTTGTATCTCTTTACTTCATATACAGCTCCGGTAAGGTAGTTACCCGCCGGATCCTTCTTGTAAAGGGTAACTTCACCCACCGCCGGGGCGTTCTCCGTACGGACGAACTTCACCTCGGACAGGTCGGTGTACTCGATCTTTACAGGCTCGAACCGCTCATAGTACGGGAGTGCATTCTCCTCATACAGGTAATAGGTTCCCGCCGGGATTCCCGTGATCTCATGTGCTCTCAGGTCTCCCTTTGCATAGCCTGCCGGCATTCTTCCGAAGAGAGCATCATCAGCATTGTAGGTTCCGTCCTCACCTGTCTTCCAGGTCTCGACAAGATGTGCTGCATCCTTTACGAATACGCCGGCTTCTGCTCTGTAAAGGGACAGCGTGATTCCCGGAACCTCCTTTGTCTTGCCGGTCAGCACCTTTGAGATGATGAGCCTTGCTTCGGTATCTTCAATGATATACCGCTGCGCCTCGGGTGTATCTTCGGCTGTCACAATCTTCGGAGGAGCCTTGGCAAATCCTGCCGGAGCCTCCGCCTCTACCACGACGTATTTCTTCCCGATGGGAAGGTAATTGAACCTCCTCACGCCGTTTATGGTGATATAGGAATCACAGTATTCATTCACTGCCGTAATGTCGGTCCAGTCAAACTCATAATCATAGGAATACGTGATCTTCAGTCCGGACTGTTTCTGCTGGAACACGCTGATCCTTGTTCTTCTTCCTGCCTCATCGGTAAAGATAAGGCGGGCATCGGTCGGATACTGAAGGGCTGTGCCTCCAGCAAGTGCCCAGTCATAGGAGTAATCGATGGAGGTTCTGGTCAGAGTATGCGTATTGCCCTTGTCATCAACATATTCGAAGCCGGAGCCATTGATTCCGTGAGCACTGAACATCTCCTCGAAGGCAGCAGGAAGCTTCCTGAACTCATCCTTATCAGATGTAACCCATGTCAGCAGCTTCGCTTCCTTGTATTTCGGATTTCCATTGGCGTCGAGCTGGACGGCTCCGGTACCGTCCACCTCTGCCTCGTGCAGTTCCATCTTTGCACCGCGGAGCTGTTTCATGGGCCCGCCGGCATGGCAGACCTTCTCCACCTCTACCTTGGTGTGGTCATCATTCACCGGGATCTCCTGCACTTCCATAGAGGCCCCGATCTCCACTTCGATCGGAGCTGCTTTCAGGAATCCTTCCGGAACACTGATTTCTTCGAGGATATAGAAGCCCTGCGGGATGCCCTCCAGGTATATGAGCTCATCCTTCACGGTGGTCCACTGTGCGATAAGCTCCACAGGATCCGAAACCTTCCAGTTGGTCGGATGGTATTTGAGCGGCGTGGTCTCCGACTTCACGAGACAGTAGCCCTTCGGATAGGTAATGTAGTCGGAAGTATACTTCTTTTCAGCCTTGTAAAGAGCGAGCGTTGCGCCACCGATAAGTCCGTTGGAATAGGAGGTCTTTTCGTTGACCTCATCTCCGATATCTCTTGCTCCGTCATCCATGGCAAGGACATCGATCGTATAACGGTTTGTTCCGTCGATCTTTGCAATCTCAATCTTTGTGGTCTTCTCTACTACCTTTGCCATCTGGGCGTCGGTAGTCTCATTGACTGTGATCCCCACAGGGAATGCCCGCACGTAAGCTCCGTTCGTGCCGCCGTTCGGAACGAAGGTCTCTTCAATTATGTAGGTTCCTTCCGGCACACGCTTAATCACATCTGCCTGACCGTCCGTGAGTGTGAACTCAAAGGGATCGTTCGGGGTCTTGTCGGAAGTGATCCATGTGTTCTCAAGAACGTAGCCTTCACCCTTGCGGTGATACAGGGCCTTTGTATCCGGATCTTCTGCCTTCTGGTCCGCGTCGTAAAGTAAAGGGTATCTGTTCTTGTCGTAAGCTGCATCGTCGTATTCCTTCAGGATATCCGAATTGTCATAACGGACGAAATCCCCGTCACGGTCATAGAGGCTGGAGCCCTTGTCGTAGGTCTCGGCGGAGCGCTGATAATAAAGGATGTTTCCGCTCTCGTCGTAAATCGGGCTATACTGCTTCAGGAAGTCGCCGTTGTTGTCCGAAAGGAGCATCTCGCCGTTCATGTTCTGATTGAACCGATTCATACGGTCAGAAGTCTCATGATGGGATTCCTCTCCGTCATCTGACTTCCACATACCGGATACAGAACCGGACTCCTTATGCTCGAAGGATCCCGCAGAGGCAACTGCAGAGTTTCCGCCTGCCGGATCTTTTGCTGACGGGATACCCGTCAGAACATCGAGCATGCTCGCGTCATTTTCGCCGATGGTTCCTACTCTTGACGTCGTGATCTTGTCTCTGGCAATGACGTTGCCATAGGAATCCTTCCAGACTTCAGTTGCCCATACAAGGAACTTATCATGGATGGTGCCGTCCGGACCGACTGCCTTTTCGATGACGTAGGCCATACCGGTCTTCGGGTCTACCATGGAGTCGCGGTTTCCGTCCTCATCCAGATGGTACACAACAGTCTCCGGATCCACCTTCAGGTACTTTCCGGCTGCGTTGTAGGAAATATGGTTGAAGTCTCCGCCGACAAATTCATATACGGGAACACTGCCCTTAAAAGCATAAATACTGTATTCTTTATCCGTCGTTTCGAAGTTGTGTTTGTCATGCTCAAGGAGGGCAAGCTCCACACGGTTCTTATTGAAGTCATAACCGTAGTGTCTTGTCACGCCGTCCTCAGTCTCGTCGAATACCACCTCAAGGGAATCGAGGTCATAGAACAGAATGTCTGTATCCGGACGCTCGATTGTTTCGGAAATGTAACGGTATCCTTCGGTGTAGACAGGCTTCCCGTCCTTGGTGTATCCGGTCAAAGTGCTTGTTGTGATCGGATTTCCGGCGGCGTCGGTCTCGATCTTGTAAATGGTCTTCGCGCCGGCATAGCCCTGTTCCACATACATCCTGGTCACATTGGAAGTGGTATCGTTCCTCTCCACAATCAGACCGTGCTTCTTATCTTCCGCATCCGGGAAGGTAAAAGCGTAATCGCCGTAGTCTGATGAACCGAACCCGTATGCAGGATTCCTCCGGAGCTGGATGGCATCCACAAGGGTGAACTTTGCCCCGGTCACATATTTGTTGTCATCGTCCGAAGTCTCCAGGGGCCTCTTCACGTAGGCATAGCCGGTGAACAGGGTATCCTCATAGATGATCTCCACGGAGGTCAGCGGATCGCCGTCATCCTCGTAGATCTTCCTGAGCTGAGCCAGATACTCAAGGGTTCCTTTATAATAGGCATAGCCCTGATATTTACCTGCAAGGTAAGCATACTCAAGGTCGTCTCTTCCGCCGACAGCGGCCATCTTGCCTTCCACGCGACCGGAAACCTTATAGGTCACGGTCTTGTCTGCGGTAGTATCTGCGGAACTCACGGATGACTCTTTTACTTTTTCCAAAGTCAGCTTAATTGGAGCATCTTCAATGAAGACACGCGCCACATCTACGGTATCCTGCGGTTTGTTCTTATTGTTTGTTGCCTCTTCATCGGTGCCGATGCCGGAGCCGTCTGCATCGGTCTTTCTGATCTCCTCTTCTTCAAAGATGGCTGCGATGACTCTGTCGTTCTTGTTGCCTTCCTTATAGTAGGTCACCTTGTCGGAATAAATCTCCACGGCTACAGGCTTTGTCCGGACATATCCGCTCGGAACAACGGTTTCTACGAGAACATAGACACCGGCACCGAGAGGCTGCGGGAATTCAATATAACCTGCATCCTGTTCGATATAGTTTGCAGGAGTTGTCTGCACATCCGTCATCTCATCCTTTGCCGCCACATCGACCTTCGTGGAGAATGCCTCGAACTCTCCCACTTCATGTCCGTATCTGTCGCCGAGGGTCACCATGTCTTCCTCGAAGCATACCGGTGTGCCGGCTGCTACGGTGCCCTGGTACTGGCCTCTCGGGTTCTCCGGGTCGACGGGCATCACGGTATCCTTCATGCAGTATGCGGTGATGAACTCCCTGGAACCGGTGATATCGGTATCGGCGGAGTAGATCATCACAACACCGGTGGTCTCATCCCTCTTTGCCTTGTATACCTGGAATGCAGCTCCGTCATGAAGGATGTTCTCATGGGTTTCTGAATCCAGCTTCTCCAGTCTGAGTTTTGCACTGTAGAAACGGTTCCGCACGTTCACATCCGCATTCCCGACGAACATGGCCGCCGCATAGGTATCTCCTGCAGCCGACCTTGTCAGCGTATAGGGAACAAGCATCTGTGCATAGTTTTTATCGTTGGCCGTAAGGATTCCCGTCACGGAATTCACACCGTCGTACCATGCCATCCCTGATGCATTGTCTTCTGTTACCGTCCCGTCTTTCCGGAGGACATGATCCGCCGTGCCGTCATCCTCTGAAATGGATGCATAGGCGATCCTCTGTACGAGACTTTCAGAATCATAATGGGGTGTTTCGTTGTGCGTCGGTTCTTTTCCGGCATTGAGGGAGGATATGTTCCACTTTGAGGATGCGTTTCCGCCTTCTTTCGCGGTGATCTCCACTCTTGCACCATCGATGGATTCGCCGAAATGGGTGAGCCCGTAGTAATCCTTCAGAGGCTCTGTCTCATCCTGTGTCACGGACCATCCGAGGTATGAACCGGAATTTACGCTTCCGGGAAGCTTGTCGATATCAAGTCCGTACGGATATACTTCAAAGTCTCCGTAGTAACTGTGCGCCCGGATCGCATGCTGAAAGGTACCGGTCTCATTCTGATTCCACTCCTCGCCGAAACGGATGAGGAAGTCTTCAGAAGCCCAGTGCTCGTTTGTTTCAGAATAGGCGTATTCGTATTTCTTCGCATAATTGTCCGCTGTATTTCCGGGATCATTTCCTTCATATACAGACGGGATCTTTACTTCCTTTGCCTTATCTTTCTTATAGTGCTTGTTAAGGAAGTCGTTATAGGCCGCCGCATCGGTGCCGACGTACTGCGGCTGCTGCTCCACGATGACATAATCACCATAGGGAAGGTATGCGGATACACCGCAGGTCTCGAACGCATTGTCGGTATCTGCCGTCAGTGTGGTGGTATCCTTGTCGGTGCCGCCGTTTTCGTCGGAATCCCACTGGAGGGAATAGATGGCATCGAGGTCGTACTGAAAGAACGGCTTCAGATAGTTCTCTGCCTTGGCGATGGCTTTCTCAAGAGCCTCGTCATACAGGTCCGCCTGGTAGTTGTTGGCGGTAAGTGCTGCCTTTGCCTCATCCTCTGTCTTTGCACCTGCTACTACAGAAGCGGCCACGGCGCTTGTGAGTTTTCCTACCTCGTCCTGCAGATACCAGTCGATGGCAAACTGTACCACACGGTCTGAACGGGAGGCGTTGGAAACCTGTCTTGCTTTTCTGTTATTCTTATTGCCGATGGGCTTATACAGGGTATAGCTCGGAGCGTTATCGTCCCACTTGTCCCCGTTGGCCACGGCGATGGCGTCAAAGAACTTTTCGTAATTGTACTGCTGTACCGTACGCATTCCCGCACCGTCTTCGATCCCGACATCGATGGTTTCAAGAATTCTTGTGTACCCGGCGTTTGCCTGATCACGAAGCTTATCGGAAACCTGCTTGTCTATGTTCTTTCCGACATAGGAATAAAGCGCTGCATTTGTAATGATGGCTTCCGCAGCTGACGGACGAAGGGCTGTCGTAAACGGAGAAAGTGCGGCCACGTCGGAGGTGTTGCCTGCCGGTGTCTTGTACTCATTAAAGACATTGTTGGCGATACGCCCTGCTGTCTTTGAACCGGTCTCATGACTCACCACGGTATAGATCGGCTGCACGTTCAGAGAGTCGATCTTCGTGCCGTCCATCTTATCGATCTCGGGCCAGTCGTAGGATGCGCCGTCCACGGTCCAGGTAAGAACACCTCCGGTAAGCACGGGCGTCATCACGTTACCGTTCTCATCCGTCCAGGTGATGGTGCCGTCCGCCTGACGGTACAGTCTCTCAAGGTTTGATTTAAGATATGCTTTGAACCGGAAGTTGGTCAGTTTTGATACTTCCGTTACATCATAGGTATTATTCCGGTAGGAATCACCGGTATTGTCGGAGTTTTCATCGGCGTCCAGCCAGATGTCCTTTCCGACCTTCACGGCCTGCCGGATCGGACGCTCATACACATTGATCGGAACCTCCACGGTTCCGGCAGAGGTGTCCACGGCATCCTGTCCCGGATATACAAGTTCCGCGGTCTTTACATAGCTTCCCGCTCCGAGAAGGGAAAGGATTGCAGTGCTGTCCGCATAGGGCTTCACATAGACTTTCTTTGAAAGGACGTAGTATTCAGCAACCGGGATGCTGTCGCCGGTCTTGTAACCAAGGACATTGGCAGCGCCCATCTTTGCCACATCGCCTGCCGTGACCGTCACATGCTTATCAGCTGCGGCGCACGGAACCACAGCCAGGAAGCTGATGGTCTCTCCGGAGCCGTCGTCATGGTGCGTCCCCTGTCCGTCGGTATAGTCGGAATCCACATGGATGATCTCATCCGCACCTGTGGTGGAAGCGATTTCTTTCCAGACAAGCGCAGGAGTCACATATGTTTTTGTTTCTGTCTTCTGCACCCATTTCTTCTTATAGATGATATTTCCGGATGCGTCATAGACAGGTTTTGTGCCTGCCGGATAGAACCCGGTCTCCTTGAGTTCAAATGTTGAAAGGTCATAGGAAGCCGGATCCACCGCTGCCGCCTTGGTATGGAGCGTTGCGGAGGCCTTGCTTCCGGATTCCGTATAGTTCATGTATGCGCCGAACACGGTGGTACCGTCGGAAAGCGGTGATGAGCCGGTCTCCGTATAAACGGCATAGACATATCTCTTCTCGGAAAGGTCCGTGGATTCGTGTACCACAGGAGCAAAGAATGCTTTTTCTCCGCCGATTTCCGTTACAAAAGTAGCCCCATCCGCTACAGTACCGGCATAGACTTCCACGGTATAGGTTCCAAGAGTCTCGCTGATGCTCTTCACACCGCCGAAATTGTAGTATCCGCAGGCGTTGTAGAAATCAACGATGGAGGCGATCAGATCTCCGTTTGCAAGAGGAGCGCCCGAAATGATGAGTTTCTGCACAGCCTTGCCGTAGGTTGCTCCGGTTCCGTCGTTATAGATTCCTGTCGTTACGGTCGAGTAGCCGGTATCATCCTTCGGTGTGCTTCTTCCGTTCACGCGAAGAGCTTTCTCCACCTTTGCTTTTACAAAGAGCTCATCGGCAGGAGAGAAACCCTCGGTAAGCTTCAAAGCTACCGCAGCCTCATCCATTCCCTTTTCTGCTTCGGCGAGGGCGGCATCTCTCTTCGCGTCATCGATCGGCTTCTGCGCATAGAACGGAACATCCTTCACCTTCATATCCGGATAGGTGATGACGGTGACAGGATTCCCGGATCCGTCGTACTTGATATACTCGTGATCTCCGGCGGTCACTTCGATCTTATTGCCGGCTCCATCGGTCTCGAATACCTCTTCGTATTCACCGGTTCCGACAATGACTTCTACTGTCTTTTTGCTGTTTTCTTTTCTGTAGATCTTTGTACCTGCCGGGAAGGCTCCCATCTTCAGGTCATATCCTTGGGTTCCGGTCCCTCTGGAGGTAACTTCAAAGAAGATCTCATCATAGTAGGGCCAGTCCGGATCCGGTGAAGTGATGCCGGTGCGGTCTGCCTTGATCTGCACATCGTACATCGGGTTCCTGGTCACTTCGACGGTTCCGGCTGCTGAAGAGCTTCCGCCGACCTTCACATCGGGATCCTGTCCGTAGTTGGAGATGTACTTATCCTTATTGCCGATGGAAAGCTCATATCCTTCGGAACGGGAAAGCTCCTTGATGTAATAGGATCCGAGAAGCAGCGGCCGTCCGATCCATTCATTCCCGTTCAGGGTTGTAAGATCCGGATAGTCTCTCGTATACTTTCCGTCCACGGTATAGTCGTCATCGGAATGCTCATGATCGTACAGGTTCGTCGGGATTGTTCTCTCGTTTCTTCTCTCGACGGAACCTGTTTCGTAATTATAGGTGCTGTCCGGAGTGACAGTGTTCACCATGAAGGAGGCGTTGCCGTCCCGATCCGTGGTCGCAACAGCCACAAGATCATTCGTGGCGTAAACGATTCCGGTCTTTCCGTCCGGGTGAACGATGTTATCTGCCGCAAAGAGTCCGTACACAGCTCCCTCCAGGGTGCCGTCCGCGTTGTTCTTTGCGTAGTCATCAAATGCTGTCTTTGCGGAATCGGAGAGATCGAAATCTCTCTTATTGATATGGAGCTCTCCCTCTGTACGGTGGTCGTAAACGCGCCATGCGTTTCCTTCTCCGTCAGTGTCGTTGCAGTGTGACCGGTTATCATCCGGGCCGACGGTGACTTTTGCCCCGGCTTCCTGTCCGCCTTTTGTATTCCATCCGCCTTCATCGAATCCCTCATCATAGATGGAATCCGGTCCGGGGCCCTCGGCAGCATAGGCAGTCATGGCAAAGAAGTCTCCAACTTCAGAAAGGAGTCTCTTTGCCCCCTGCAGGATCCGGCCGATCACGGAAACTTCACCGATCTCGTCAGCACCTTCCACGACTGCAGGCACTGCCGCGTCGCTATCAGATACGACATCCGGAGCCTCTGTTTCTGTGGTTCCCGCCTTGTCGTTTTCAGTGATCTCTTCGATCTCCTCTACATCCACTACGGAAACGGGATCCTCCGGTGTACCGTCAGACACTGCTGCCGGACTCTCTTCAGCCGTTGTTTCTTTTTCTTTTGTTTCTGTTTCTTTTTCCGATCCTGTTTCGTCTTCGGAAATCAGATCTTCCGGATCTGTGTCACTGCTGCCCTTCTTTGAGGATCCTTCCGCTGAAGGAACGATGCCGTCAATGAGTTCGTCCCCGTCAGGAGTTTTCTTTGCATCCGAAGGAGTGGCCTTCTTTTCTCCGAAGAGGCCTTCCAGTGCATCCCGGAAGAATCCGAGGATGGATACGGTCTTCTTTTCTGTTACAGGCTCTTCCTCTGCCTCTGCTGCCGGCTGAATGGCGTGCATGGCCTTTAAGGTCTTGAGCATTACAGGCGGGCCCATCGTAAGCATAGGAGCTGCGCCGTCGTTTACCGTGATATCCTTGAAGTATTCTCCGGCAAAGGTGCTGTTCGCACCGTTCTCCGAGGAATCCGTGCGGATGACCTCGATCGGGATATCGTCGGTATGATTATCGTGAAGGGTATATCCGGTTCTCGCCTTGATCTCATCCCAGACATAGGAATACTTAAGGGCAATGAACTTATCATAGGTATCTTCGCAGTCCGCTTTACATCCGGAGCTCTCATAGGCAGTATCCCCGTCTGCAGATTCTGTCGTACCGGCATCCGGGCAGTCACCCGGGTCTCCGCCGCTTCCGGCTACCTCTTCTATTGTCCCCTGGTCTACGCTTCCCATGACCCAGTGGAAATGAACACCGTCCATAGAGGAAGCATAGGATTCGCAGTCCGAAAGGGTATTGATCCATCCTTCTGCGAGATCCATGTTGGTCTGCTGTGCTTCTTCGATCTCCGCCTCGTTGAGGAGATTTCCGTTTTCATCAAACTCCTCTTCGGGCACTTCAACAAACTCCGGTGCCGGATGACCGTCACAGAAGCTCTTTTCATAGTGATACTGATGCTGTCTCTGGTATTCGACATGACCGTTATCATCGGTGGTGAGACCGGCGATGTAGATGAAGTCGTCCCAGGTGACAGGGTTGTCGTCGTAACGGGATGCGTAATCGGATCCGCCCTCGTAGAGTTCTACTGCTCCGTCGTTTGACTGATTGATCTGATCCTTGTCATCAAATCTCTCATAAAGATAGAAGGTGGAATCCTTGAGGGGCTTTCCTGTTTCATAGTCGTACTTATTGAGCTGTACGTTATAGTGAGAGGTCCAGTCCTCGGTATGCTTATAGGAAGTAAAGGTGAGTTTACCGTCACCGCCTTCTCCTTTTGTTTTTCCTAACATTGCAAAAGGAACTCCGCCGGCTCCCGGTACCATGTTCAGAGAAGCAAAACGCTGGTGCATGGAAGAAGGCAGTATCGTTCCTGCCTTACCGCCGGTACAGTCCTGCATCGCCCAGATCTCCAGGCACTCTTCATAGACATCAAACGGAGAGGCATATCCGCCGCCTCCTGCTGATGCGTATGCTGTTCCCTCTGTGTTAAATCTGATATATGTTTTTGGCACTTCCGGATTTTGACATGTAAACGTGATCACAGATCCATCAATTGCATAGGAAATATCATTTACCGGTGTGGTTGAAAAACTCGCCCCGCCATCTCCGGAAAACTCAATTTTTACCGTTTTCAGAAACTCTTCGTCACCGGTATCAATAGATAAAGATCCGGAAATATCCAATGCTGTTCCTACTGAAATATGGTCAGTAAATACTGTGGGAACAGACTTTCCTCCAACGCCAGGTGTAGACGAGCCACCGCCTGTGCCTCCGATCAGGCCCATCGCCTTTAAGTATTTTTCTGCTTCCGCATTATCATTGGCAAGTTTCTGGCATAACGGATACCTGGCCCGAACGGTGGCGTTATGGAGAATCCGGTTAAAATCCGAAAAAACCACACCCTCTATCGGAAATCCTGCTGACTGAAGCTTTGCATAAACATCTCTGATTCCATTAAAGTCCATATCCGGATATAAACTGTCCCTATCCTGAGGTATGACACCAAACATGAAAAACAACGACCAGAAAAGGAGTCCCTCTTCGCTATTTGAAAGAGTGGAGGACGGAAGAACTCTGACATAGGAATCCATGTCATGCTCATATCCTCCATTTGGACCAAGATCCGCAAAGGCATCAATACATTGGAACGTACTATCCATGTAGCTGTGGCCCGGCTCACCCAGATGCGGAATCTGCGTGCCAATCGGTCCCAGTGTGGATGCATAAACCGTTTTTGCCGCAGCATCCGGTGCCACAGCGTTGAAAAGCATGAAAATTGCAAGCAGACCTGCTTTCAGTCTTCTTCCGTATCTCGCATTTTTCACTTTGTTGATTATTATTTCTTTTAATGTCATGGCGTCATTCTCCCCCGAAATTTGCTTCACAATAATATCCGTAGACATTTCCGTTACCGTCAATAGAAAGCATAAATCCTGCTCCGACCGTAGTGATTGTGTTCAGCTTCATAATAGAGTTATGACTTGCTGACGCCTTGAAGTGGTCGAAGGCATTTTTAGCAAGTGCCTGTTCTATGCCATATATCTCCACTTCGTTTTGCAATACTGCATGAGTATTGCAGATCTCATATCCCATTGTATTTCCATCATGAGATGTGATACCACGGTCTGCTCTTTCTTTCGCGTAATCCATCCGCTCCTCCTCAATCCGAAGCGTTCCTTTTCCAAGTCCCACTCTGTATTCGTTGAGGTAATCAATGAAATACTCTGCAACAGTTCTTTCATCCACTTCACACGGGTCCGGTCTCCATGAAAGATCTTCGCCTGATGAATAACTCTGTGAAGAATTGCTGCCGGAGGAAGTTCCTGCCTTTTCCCTTGCATAGGTCTGATCTACCGGTGCATCGATCCGGGAAGCCGGTGAGAACCACCAGATCCCTCCCACACAAACCCAGCCTTTGATCGGTGTTCCGTGATATTTGAACATGTAGGAAGGCGTTCCACCGTAAGGGCTTCTGTACTCTTCCCATCCGGTTTGAACGGTCTGTGTGATCACAAAGGAACCGGGATAATTACCCATCGTTTCTGCGGAAGCGGAAAGCTCCACTGAACCGGTTGATGCATTGCTGCCGGATAATGCATTTCCGCCTGCTGTCCCGCTGCCTCTTTCAAAGGATGAGGTGTAGACAATATTGCTGTTATTAATGCAGGCGCAGCTTGTTACGCCGTACTGTGCTTTCAGTGCTTCAATACCGTCAGCGTTCAGGACAGCGGCAAAGGAACCGTTATGGCTTTCCCCAAGGCTGAGATTTACACCACCGTAGTTCCCGCTCCTGTAACGGAGCATTCCGTAATATCCATTGTGTTCGGTCTCCAGCGAGTAAAAGTTTCCGGTGCCATCCTGCACAAGTCCTGCGGTAAGCATACTGCCGTTTGCATCCAGAAGATACCAGACGTCTTTTCCATTTCCGGCCACTGCGTCGTCGCAGAGCCATGCGTCCTTTACTTTAGACCCGTCCGGCTTCTGCACATACCAGTTTCCCTGTGAGTCCTGCTGCCAGAACTGTGAATAAGCTTCGGCATTCGCTCTGAAGGAGCAGAGCATGCCTCCGAAAATTACAGCCGCAAGGATTATGAATCTTTTCTCTCTTTCCATTATTTTTCTCATTTTCATAAACAACCCTTCAGTTTCCAAAGTGCGCTTCGCTGTTTTCACAGCAATTGCCATTAAGAGCTATGACCCCCTTAATGGCTATGACAAGTCCTTTAGTGAACAATAACTCCGCTTGCCCGGAGACTTTCTGTTGTATTCGGAGTCGGTTTCAGAAAGTCAATGGTCCCGGCAGCTCCGTTTACGGAAATGATTCTGCCCGATGCATCGGTTACGATCATCTTTCCGTCAGATGCCGTAACGGTTGCGGATCTCATCAGTTTTCCGCGGGTACCGTCGGACTTCTCATTAAAGTAGTACCAGATACCATCGATCAGCTGGTATCCCACCGTCATGTGGCCGAGTGTATTGTCAGATACAGGCCACAGATAGTAGACAATTCCGTCCGCAGGATCCGTGAACCACCCGGTAACCATCACCGAATTCTCATCAAACCGGAACCAGTCAAAGGCCGCCTGCGGTTCCACGGCGTAAGGGTTATATACAGCGGCCCATTCGGCGGTATACGTGCGCCCGGAGGAGAAACGCCACGTCCCGTCCGCCGACTGAACCCAGGTTCCGGAGATCACATAAGACGGAAGCCCTGTCGCGGTCTTTGTGAGACCCGATCCCACGGATGTGCCACCGCCGGAGATGAATCCTCCTCCGCCGCCTCCACCGCCGCCACCGGACGATGAAGATGAATAGGTGCTGTCTTTGTAGCTGAACGAAATCTTTACAGTTGCCGTATCAACGTGTGAGCCGTCCTTTGCCGTAAGGGTAACGGTCTTCTCTGCGGCGTACGGACTCTTTGCAAGCGCATCCTTGATCCACTGCTGGTTTTTATCCGTGTTGATGGTGACCTTACCGTTCGCGTCGATGGATACGGCAGACGGTTCTGATGAAGAATAAATAATATTTCTCTCATCAGGATAGGTCTTTGCTGTTACGTTGAACGGGTCTGCGCCGGTCCATGTATAGGTCGGGTTGGAGCGTGAACCGGTAGTGGTAAGCTTAAGGTCCACGTTCTTCGCGTCGAACTCTTCCTCGACACAAATCGTCTCGAAATCGAGGTTAACGACAGTTGCTCCCACCTTGCCGTTGTCTGTTGCCGTGCAGTAAACATATACTGTCTTCTTTCCCTTGTAGGGGGCAGCAGACTGGAGCTCCCGGATCCATTTCGATGCCTGATTGATGGTAAGCACGCCCTCCTGTGTGATTCCGATGACATCCTCATCGGATACCGTCCATTTCACAGCACGGTTGTACGGTGTGTGTTCGGTGGTGAAGCTTAAGTTCGGAAGAACCTGTGACCTGATACTCTCTGCATTGAATCCGGATACAGACTTTGTAGAGGATCTGATATCTCCGGTTTTCTCGATAACAAGCTTCTTATTGATCTCAACGGGGTTCATCTCCACGCCTTCGGGGTGAATGACGGTCTCATCGTTCGTCTTAAAGTTGATTGTTACAAGGCATTTTGCCTTTTCAGCACTGCCGTCCGGAAGGGTAACGTCGTTTGCGGTCGCAGTCACGTATCCGGTCACGGTAGCTTCTGCGGATCTCTTCCGGTACTTCTTATCTTCTTTCCATTTATCATCATCAGCTCGGATCACGTTTCCGATCCATGCAGGGGCAGACTCGATGTTTTCGGGATCAAAGTTCACACCGATGAGGTTTTCCTCCTGGAAAGTGCCGGATAGTTTCTTCGTGATAGCAGGAGTGACTGCTGACTCGTACTCCCACGTCACGTTTTCAAGGAACGGAGCGTCGGCTGCTAGGGAGCCCGTGATCTTTTTGGGGGACGTAATCACATAATCCTCCGTCGGATTTGTTCTGTCACCGGACAGATTTCTTGTTACGCTGAACACCAGCGAATCGGTATCCA
Source organism: Candidatus Avilachnospira sp. (assembly GCA_045642005.1). Classification (GTDB taxonomy): domain Bacteria; phylum Bacillota; class Clostridia; order Lachnospirales; family Lachnospiraceae; genus Avilachnospira. The sequence continues at coordinate 8,263 of JAZUHZ010000082.1, read as the reverse complement.
GTGTGAAGCCGGTTACGTCAGCCGTGGTGTCTTCCGTGTTATAGTTGACGGTCACTTCGCAGTCTGCGGTATGTACCTCAAGTTCCTTATCGGTAGCGGTCACGGTAATGGTGGTCTTCTTCTGACCGTTTTTGCACATCACATAGTTGAGGTCTGCAGCTTTTGCCTGATTGTCTGCCTCGTACAGTTCCTTCATCCAGGCAGGAAGGGTGTTGATATCCTTCCCGTCAAATACAAGGGATACAGCAAGGTCATGATCGTAGATCCCTGAAGCCGTCTTTGTAAGTGAGGTTCTTGCATCTCCTTCTGCCATCTCCCATGTCACGGCACGGACATCCGCGTCAGCAGGAATAACGGTTGCAAGGAGAGACTGTCCGCCAGTGATCTCCCATATGGTAATCGGAGCACGACGGTTTCCGCTTACCTTTCTCGTGACGTCAAAGGTAAGCGAATCCCTGTCAAGTGTAACGCCCTCGGTAAGAAGGGTGGTCTGGTCAATGATCTGGAACGTAAACTTCACATCGCAGTGCGCGTATGCGGAGATGTTGTTGATTGAGTGATCAGGGTCTGTTGCAGCTGTCAGGACAGCGGTCTTCTCATAAACGGTGGAATCTATAGCAGTAGAATAATTATTGTTTTTCTGCTTCTCCTCTGCTGCAGAGAGAATCTGAAGAAGCCATGCGTTGGTGCCTGTCACCTCGGGCTTAATCTGTGCAGACTTCTGTGTCCACTCTGTCGTGGTCTCAGACATATTGATGAGCGTAGGATCATCTACTGACCACTGTACTCTGTTCGTTTCGGACTGTGAATTGAACCTGATTGCAACCGGAACGGTCGTAAGTTCGCTGTTTTCAAGAAGCTGCCATGTGATGGGGGAGCCTTCTGCGGGGCAGTTCTTTACAACCTTGCTGCAGAGAGCGTCACCGTTCTCATTGGTGACGGTCCACGAAACCTGCGGAACCTTACGGTTGCCGGTACGGGTTTCCACGATGCGAATTGTTGTTGCATCAGGCTCTGTCCAGATGCCGGAAAGGACAAGCTCGTAGAAAATGTTGATCTCTGAATCTGAATCAGGCATCGTGAAAGTATAGGTTCCGCCTGTCTGGTAATCCATATCATAAACCACCGTCCTGCCGGATGAGGAATCTGTGTAGGTGGGTCTTTTTACCTTCTCAGGACTCACGCTGTCATCTACGACACGCTGAAAGAACTTGTTGATTTCCGGCTTATTCCTGGCAGAAGACGTAACCTTGACAAGGGTGCCTGCTGCCACTGCAGCGCAGCTGTCCTTATCCATCGCCTTATAGTAGATGGATCCGTCGCCTGCGATTGCCTGGAAGTACGCTACATCGAGATCGGCAGGTGAATTCTGCGCATTGATCATCGGGATAGTGAGGAGATGTCCCTTTACAGGGGAACCGTTTACACCCGGTGCGTAATGGTCAATGGAAAAACGGAGGCCGTTTGCATAGTCATCCACACTGAATTTTCTGTTCAGCTTCTGGGTGATGATGTACCTGACACCGGACTCCAGTTCTTCGTAGAAGAATCTGTCATCCGCACACGGATAGGTGTTGGAGCCTTCCATGACGGTGTATTTCAGTTCATTGTCCTGCCAGAAACCTGTCTCCGCAGACTTCGGTGTTCCCTGTGCGTCGCCGGTGATACCGGATCCGCAGAGAGCATCGCCTTTCAGGATCTCATTGTAGAAAAGGTATCCGGCATTATCAGACTTGTTGGTGCCGTATACGAATGTGGTATTCCCGGCACGGGTTCCTACAAACACGCCTTCATGAGTGAGGGACTTGTTGGTAGCACCGATCTCTCCGTCCATCTGGACGAGAAAGATCTCACCGGACTTAAACTCACCGGTCACGCCGCCGGCTGCAATGGTGTTGTTTCCGCCGATTGTTCCGTCGATATATGCGCCATAGATATTGGTTGCTGCCTGCGCACCGGCAATGCCTCCAACGTATCCAGCGCCCTGGAATCCCTGGTTTCCTGCATGGATATCAGAGTCTACGATATACGCGTTGGCAGCCGTACCTGCAATACCGCCGACAGTTGAGTTGGCGCCTGCCGAGTTCAGCACTACATTGTCTGCAGTGCAGTTCTCAATGACTGCTGCCCCTTTGGATGTCAGAGCGGTTCCGTTCAGGTTTCCCGTGATACCGCCGACATGTGCGGACGCGCTTGCTCCGGTCACGGAGATGCCCGCATTTGCAGAACCTTTCACCGTCACATTGGTAATGGTTGCCGCGCCTTTGATCTGCCCGGCAAGGATGCCGACAAAGTCATAACCGCAGATGGTGTCTGCCTCAACGGTAAGGTTTTTCACCTCGCCGCCATCGATCACCCCGAAGAGACCAACATTCTGAAGGTTCTTTCCGGCGATGCCGATGATATCGATACCGGAGATGGTGTAGCCTTTTCCGTCGAAGTGACCCTTAAATGCTCTGTTGAAAACGTCATTGGGCGCTGCAGCGTTTACATACCAGCCAATAGGTCTCCAGAAGCCGAGATCTGAAATATAACTGCTGTAATCGATATTGGCATTGAGTACATAAAACTCGTTTGCCGCTCCGGTCAGTCCTTTTGAGGTGTTGTAGCTGAGCCATATGAGATTAAGAATATCATCAATCACGTAAGGATCCTCTTCGGAACCTGTACCGAGCGGCTTGTTTGCGGGATCGGACCCGAATGTGTTCCATTTTTCAGACCAAAGGTCTCCAAGGCTCGAACCTGTTCCGAGCATGGCCATAGCAGGGGCTGAGACAGCCGCATCAATGGCAAAGTCACTCTCTGTAATCTCAGCAATCTCTTCTACGACATCGGGGACGACTTCGTCGCCCCTATCGCTGTCTGCTTCAATCTCGATAGTATCAACACTGTCGATAACCACCTCCCCGGCAGCTTTGGTCTCCTCTTCCGGAGTCTCCAGCCTCTTGAGGGCGCTTTCCTCTTCTGAAGCCCCAGAGGGAAGTTTCTCTGCCGACTTTTCCTCTGTTGCTTTTTCGGTATTCTCTGCTTCGGTTTCGGATTGGACAGCGTTTTCTTCGTCAACTTCTACTGCATCTTCTTTCATCTCTGTATCAATGGTCACTTCCGGTTCCGAAGCAAAGGCCGTGGTCACTGAGCCGACTGCCATCAAAGCCGAGAGAAGGAGTGCGAGAATTCTTTTTGTAAATTTTTTCACTGACTTTCCTCCTGTAAAAAAATATCAGTTGTTGCACATTGGCTTTCGCCGTTTTTATCTGTTTGGGAGTGTGAATGCCGGCCGAATGCCTACCGTTGTCTGTGTGTCAACGTAGGAATCCCCTGTGCCGCCGGCAGGTTTAATGTACTCCGGATGGATATTCCCTTTCAGAAGATCCACGCAGTAGCACATGCCGGTGTCGTAGTAGTCTCTGTTCGTTCCGTTCGGCGTCCGCAGCCAGTAGGCCCCACAGGTGCTGTTTGCTGCCGATGCCGGATTGTCCGTGGAAGAATTGAATCGCCATAGGTACTGCCGGTACTTGAGGGCTTCCTCGACGCTGAGGATGAAAAGCCTTGCGGTCATCTGCTGATAACCGATTGTGTAGGCCGAGAGGCCTGTGTTGTCAGTCTGTCCGAACTTATTGTCTGCCGTGGCTCCCGTATAAGCGTTCGGTGGTCCCACCACAACGTCCGCTGCGGTGAATACCGTCTCTGCATCCAGGAATGCCCGGATGTTCGAGTACTTATAGTTGTTTGAATCTCCAAAGTTCGCTACGGGTCCAGGATGCCAAACCTGTACGGAATGGCCTGTGGAGTCGACCTCCCATTTGTACTCTCCGCCGTATCCGGCCGGAATAACGTCATCCATCAGGAACAGGGCTGAGAAGGTGTGATTTCCATAGATGTCCGAGTAGTTCTCGTCCACGCAGGTAAAACCGTACTCGACTCCGTCAATCGTCCGTGTCACCCGGTCGCCGACATTCCAGTGTGCGAGGCTCGCCTCTGTTTTTATCGGTTCCGACAGAAGCATTGCCAGCCTCACGCTGACATCACTGTCTGCGCTTACCGTCCCTGTGGTTCCGTCGTCGTGCACGACGATGAGATCTTTTCCGTTTGCGGTATGTGTAACATAATCTCCTGCTGCCATGAGCGGCCTGTAAGTTTCCGCTGTCTTTTGCGAGAGCATCTGCGCATAGCCTGTTGTGCCGTCATCATCCAGGAACATAAGTATGTCGCCTTTAATAGAGCTTTCATTAGAGAATACATTTGACAGCCAGTCAAAGGCCGGGGTGTTTTCATAAGTCTTACCGCTTCCGTATCCTCCCATCTCCGATGCAGGAATCCCGCTGTCTGCGATGTAGAGACAGCCGCCCTGGTATGCGTCATCAACAAGCGTCCAGTTGAGGGTGTAGTCTGTTCCGTTCACCTTTACCGTTGATGTAATGTTCTGCCCGACAGTTTCTTCGAACACCCGGTAACCGCATCTGTCGCAGACCGAATCACAGTCCGTGTCGATGTGGCCGAGCGGAGCGTGGTAGGTAATCTTTATATCGCCGCACTGACCGCACTTTACCTTCGTAACCCCTCTTACGAGGCAGGAAGCATCACGGCTGGCGTTTTCGGTATAGGCATGCAGGCAATTCCTTCCCCCGTCTTCCAAAGCGGAAAATTTTCGGAAAAGGATAAATCTATGAACCGTAAACTTCTCCCCGCCCGCTTCGATTTCATCAAGTACATCATGGGAATAAAGGATTCCGTTTCCGTAGGATGACGTAAGACAGGTTCCTGTCGGGTAAAAATCCCCTTTTGCAATGAGATACACCGGGTGCATCCCGTTATCACTGATGGCTCCGGCAAAGGAAAGAAGCCGGAGTTCTGCCTCGCCTGATCTTTCACATATAACATTTCCGTCCGGGATTTTTTCTGTACTGACCGAAAGAAACTCCGCGTCCGCCGCTTTTGCGGTCTCCGTCCATTCCGAAAGACTTTTTTCGAAGGAAAAAGCAGAGGCGGAAAATGGGAATGCCAGAAGGATCAGAAGGAACAATAGTAGTGTTTTTTCTTTCATGACCGTCAGGTCCGGTTTTTCATTCGCCCGGACATGCGATTTGAGGCCCGGGGCGCTCTTACACACCGCCGGGCAAATAAGTATTCGGTTAAAAACATGCTGAGATCTCGGATTCCGCTGTTCTTCTCATCGCATCCCTCCTTTCATCTTAAAGCTTTCAATTCTCAATTCCTCCTTTCCTGATGTGATTTTCACAGCTCCGCTTTCAGCAGTCCGTAAAAGCCCGGTGCCGTTTTCCGTGAACCGGTCCAACACCTCCCGGTCAGGATGACCATAGGAATTGCCTTTTTTATAGGAAAGAACCACGTATTCCGGATCTGTAAATTCAATAAATTCCCGGCAGGAAGCCGTTTTTGATCCATGATGTGATGCCTTTAAGACCTGGATATTCCGGAGAAGCCCTGACCCCTCGTACATCCGGATCAGTTCTTTTTCCTCCCGCTCTGAAATGTCCCCGCAAAACAGCATGCGTACTCCGTCGGTTTCCAGAAGAAAAACCGCCGACTGCCGGTTCGTATCGGAAAGGGCCTCCTCGTTCTGATTACAATACACGCAGGAAAGACGGATCCCGTCACCTTTGAGAGACATGCCCTCTTTTGCTGTCACGGTCTTTTGTTCATGCCCGAAAGCTTCTTTCAGTCTGTCATATTTTTCATCTTTTTCACTTAACGCCGGGAGCATGAGTGTTTTCACCAGAACTTCCGATTCAGGAGAAAGAAGATAATAAAGCCCGTTCACATGATCTGCATCCGCGTGACTTACGATCACAAGCTCAAGGTCCGTGATACCCTGAGATAATAAATACGGTTCGATCAGATTTTCTCCGACCTTTTCATACCGTTGGGATCCCCCATCGATCAGTATGTCCGTATTTCCTTTATGGATGTGGAAACAGTCTCCCTGCCCCACATCAAGGCAGGAGACATAAAATTCATCTGTTTTATGTACCCGGAGAAGAAAAATGCCTGTAAGGAGCAGTACTGCCGCGAGCCCTCTTTTCAGTCCTGATTTTCCTTTTTTGCGCAGAAGGACATAATACGAAAGCCCAAGAAAAAACGCATAGAGGACACAGCGAACAGCCCCGGGGGATCCGGTAACAATCTGGGAATACGGGATTTTTGAAAAGAGAAGACACAGCTTCTCATACAATCTCAGTATGTAATGTCCCGGAGAAACCGAAATATCCGCAAGGAGTTCCGCAATCCTTGCGGGGAGGAGGACACCTCTTCCGAAAAGGAAATACGAAACGGCACCGAATAGAAGGGCACAGATTCCGGAAATCATGACGACTGACATCAGCGGAATCACCAGCAGATTGAGAAACACACTGTAAAGGGGAACCGAGTAATAGGACGAGGCAATCACAGGCATCGTAACAAGCGTGACACAGAGGCCGGGAAAAAAAGCGGACCAAAAGACTTTAATCATCTTTTCCATCCATCCGCTTTTTTTACCGGGATCCGTCGTAACAGAAACACTTTCAGCTTTCAGACTGTTTGCAGCCCACAGTCCGAGAATGGCAAGGAAGGAAAGCTGGAAACCGCTCTGAAGTAAAAGATACGGTCTGAAAAACAGTAGAAGGATGCCGGCGGCACAGAGAGAGGACAGACTGTCTGCTGTCCGGCCGCACTGAACACCGAAAAGACTCAGGCTAAGCATGACGGCGGCCCGGATGGCCGAAGCTGACCCGCCGGTAAAAAACGCATACAGAAAAGTGAAAAAAGCGGAAACAAGACAAGCCGTCAACCCCGGCAGGCGGAAACATTCCCGAAACAAATGATAAATGCCTGCCCCGATCAGTGAAATATGGAGTCCGGAAACCGCCAGGATATGGGCAATTCCCGACTCCTGATACAGGTTTTTTACCCCTGCATCCATGTCGGTCTTGTCCCCGAGAAGCATTGCTTTATAGATTCCGTTGTCCGGTTCCGGCATCAGGGCGGTAAGAATTCCACCTAAGGATTCTCTGGCCCTTCCCAGGACGTTTTTTATTTCATTTCCCTGCAGTACATTTTCCGAGAGAAGCTTCCTTTCCTCTTCATTTGTGATTCCGAGAGATTTCAGATATAAAGAATAATCAAACTGTCCGGGATTTGTCGCCTCATACCTTTCGTAGAACTCCCGGTATGCCTCGCCGGAAAGTTCCCGTGCAATGCCCCGCGCGTGAACGAAAGAGAAAATCCCGCAAACAAAAGAAAGCGCACAAAAAAGCAGGGAAGTTCTGCTTCCTCTGCTTTTTTTGTACGCTAAGTAAAGTATGGCAATGCCCGCAAGGCACATTGCCGCTTTTATCACACCCTTTGCCTCTGGCAACCCTGCTAATGTTCCGGACAGTACGGTCGCTCCCAGGACAAATAGGGGACGTTTCATATGTAATTAATAATTATCCTTTCGCCGGGCTTTTCCCGGCTTCGCATGTTACCGGATGAGAAGGGAATGACCGGTCATTTCCGCGGGCTTCGGTACATTAAGAAGATCAAGAAGCGTGGGCGCAATGTCCGCAAGCACGCCGTCTTCCATGAGGGTCGCTCCTTCCGGTCCGTTAAAGAGAATGAACGGTACAGGGTTTGTCGTATGCGCTGTGAAGGGATCTCCCGTTTCCGGATCCACCATCATATCCGCGTTGCCATGGTCGGCACAGATAAACATCACGCCGCCGGTCTTCTTTACGGATTCACAGGCTCTTCCGACACAGGTATCCACCGTCTCCACGGCCTTGACAGTGGCCGCCATCACACCAGTGTGGCCTACCATATCGCAGTTGGCAAAGTTGCAGATGACCACATCATACTTTCCGCTTTCGATGGCCTCGCAGAGCTTGTCGCAGACGCCGGGGGCGCTCATTTCCGGTTTCAGATCATAGGTCGGAACCTCCTTCGGAGACGGTACCAGAACCCGGTCCTCTCCTTCATTCGGAGCTTCGATGCCGCCGTTAAAGAAGAAGGTAACATGGGCATATTTCTCGGTTTCTGCCACACGGCACTGGGTCAGTCCGAGTTCGGAAAGATACTCTCCGAGTGTACGGGTGATCTCTTCTTTATGGAAGGCGATATCCTTATTCGCAATGGTCGGATCGTAATCCGTAAAGCAGGTATACTGAACCTTTTTCCGTTCGCCTCTGTCAAAGAAGCTGAACTCGTCATCACAGAAACAGCGGGTGATCTGACGGGCGCGGTCCGGACGGAAATTGAAGAAAATGATGGAATCGCCGTCCTGGAT
>JAZUHZ010000081.1:0-7685 GCA_045642005.1 Candidatus Avilachnospira sp. | reverse complement strand
AGCCACCATTGCCACCTTCATTCTCGGCATCATTGTTGCCATCGTCAACATCTCCGGCGGATCGGCTGCCTTCGGAAAGAGGGCGGCCAACAACATCAAATCCAAAGTGGGTGCCACCATTGCCACCTTTATCCTCGGCGTGCTGATCTTCATCGATGACTATTTCAACTGCCTTACCGTCGGCGCCGTGATGAGACCGGTTACCGACACCCATAAGATCAGCCGTCAGAAACTGGCGTATCTCATCGGCGCCACTGCGGCTCCCATCTGCATGATCGCTCCGATCTCCTCCTGGGCAGCAGCAGTTTCCTCCACGGCAGAAGGACTCGGAACCGGCATGAGCGGAATCGAGCTCTTCATTAAAGCCATTCCGTTCAACTTCTATTCCCTTCTGACTCTTGTTTTCGTTGTGACCATCGGCATCATGAACTTTGATTACGGTGAGATGAAGAAGTATCAGGACGCAGCGGAAAACGGCGACCTCGGCGGACTTCCGAATGCAGAAGAGGTAACTGTCAGCCAGAGAGGCACTCTGGCCGATCTGATCGTTCCCGTTGCATTCCTTGTAGTTACCTGTACGGTAGGCATGATGTATGTGGGTGGCTTCTTCGATCCCGAATCCGGCAATTTCAACAGCCTCATCGGTTCCTTCGGTGATACCGATGCTTTCGTTGCTCTTCCCTGGGGCGGTATCCTTTCCTTAGTATTTACCGTGATCTGGGCGATGGCCAGAAAGACTTCCACCTTTAAGGAGTCTATGGAATGTGTCAAGAACGGTTTCTTCAATATGGTTCCGCCCATCCTGATCCTGACCCTTGCCGTAACGCTTAAGAACATGACCACCCTTCTCGGTGCCCGCGAGTTTATCGGTTCTCTGATGGAAGGCGCGGCAGCAAGCCTTTACAGCCTGCTTCCCGCAGTCATCTTCATTGTCGGCTGCCTGCTTGCGTTTGCTACCGGAACCTCCTGGGGAACCTTCGGAATCCTGATCCCGATCGTAACCGCCATGTTCCCGGCTGATTCCCAGCTTCTCTTCATCGGCATCTCTGCCTGCCTTGCAGGTGCTGTATGCGGTGATCACTGCAGCCCCATTTCCGATACCACGATCATGTCCAGTGCCGGCGCACAGTGTGAGCACGTGACCCACGTATCCACTCAGATTCCCTATGCCGCTACTGTGGCCGCAATCTCCTTCGTAATGTACATCTTCGCAGGCTTTGTACAGAACTGGTTCATCTGCCTCCTTGTAGGAGCAGCACTTACCGTCGGCGTCCTTGCTGTCCTTAAGAAGCTCACTGCAAAAAAAGCAGCATAACTGAAGTATAATAAATCAGACGTCCGTGAAATCCATTCCGGTTTCAGGGGCGTTTTCATGCGCAGAGAGGAGTTTGGGAATACATGGAAGAACTGACGGTATCCGGGAAGAGTTGTATGATCGAAGAAACGGGCACGGTTCGGACGGTGTTTCTGTGGGCGTACCATGACTTTTCCGGAAATGGATTTGAGAGACTGATAGAGAGGATGGAAAGCCTTCCTTCTTTTCAGGATGCCGCGGTTGCGGCTTATTCCATCTCGGACTGGGATGCGGAGCTTTCCCCGTGGGAAGCGCCTGCAGCGTTCGGAGAGGAACGGTTCCGGGGGAACGGACCGGAAACGCTTTTGTGGCTTGCGGGAGTGTACCTTCCCTATCTGAAAAAGAGATATCCGGAGGCGGAGCGCTTCATTCCGATGGGGTATTCCCTGGCAGGACTTTTCTCTCTGTGGGCGCTCTATGAGACGGATTGTTTTTCCGGTTGTATCTGCTGCTCGGGATCCTTATGGATCGAGGGATGGGATGCCTATCAGGCCTCTCATTGCCTGAAAAACAGGGCGACGGTATATCTGAGCCTTGGCGGGAAAGAGGAGAAGACAGACAATCCGCTCATGAAGACAGTGGGAGACCGGACGAGAGAGCAGGAAAAGCTTCTTCGAAGAGACCCAGACTGCGCGGACTGCGTCCTTACCTGGAATAAGGGCGGACACTTTGCCGATGCGGAGGCAAGACTTGCCAGGGGAATTCAGTGGTTCATGCAGTCTTCCTCTTTTTCGGACGGTGTTTGCAGTACTTGGGTGCGATAGAGCTTCGGAGTGATTCCATAACAGGTTTTAAATGATTTTGTGAAATGCGGGAGATCATAAAATCCTACGGAATGGGCAATGGAAGTGATGGACTTTTTTTTATCAGGCATCATTTCAATTGCCTTTTTTAGCCGGTACTGAACCAGCCATTCCCGTAAGGATACCCCGAGTTCTTTCTTAAACAGCCGGTATAAATAAGACTGTTCAATGCCTACATAGGAGGCAATATTGGAAACGGAAATATCGTAAGGATAATTCGTTTTCATGTATGCAAGAGTTTTCTCAACATACAGGTGCTTTGGATTCTCATTGATAATGTTCCGATTTGCCTGCTCTACAATTTCCGATACGGCAAGAAGAAAATATCCAAGAACATCATAACCGAGCCGGTTGCTGGAGGCACCGGCTTTAACCATACTATTCAGATTATTAATGATACTCGAAGTAATCTGAAAATTCATCGCGGGAGCATCTTTTGTCAATCCCAGAGTTTGGATTAGATGAAGCGCATCTTCCCCACTGATGATTGCAAAAATATACTCCCAGGGAGCCTCTGCATCGGCAATATAAGAAATCGGAATATCGGGGAAAATGGCAAAGCACTGGCCTGCCTGAATGGAAAACGTATTGTCACCAATGGTGTAGGATCCCTTTCCCTTCAGTACAAAAGTAAGAGAATGATCCGGGTAAAAACGTTTGGGGCACATATGATTGGCATGGCATTGCATCCAGCCGCAGGTAACAATGGAAAGCCCGTGGTTTGGACAAAGATTGATATTATGCCGGTCATCAATGTATGACATATCCACTCCTCCCGAAATTTAATTACGTTTACTTTTTACTACAGCACTGCTGTTACAATATTACATTATTTTCGCAGGATATGAAATGCCTGCGCAATCAGAAACAAGATTATTACAAGTTCAAAAACAAATGATACATCGTTATTTTTCCTTATCTATGCTATAAATAATCTGAAATGTGTATAATGTGCATATTTCACAAAACAGAAGGTAACAGCTTGTGCAATGTGTACAAGCAATCCCGCAGGAAATTTACAGCGGGAAAAATTCGTTACTGCAAATCATAGGAGGAAAAAGTAATGAAAAAAACATTATCCATCGTCCTGGCACTCGTAGTGGCAGCAGGCCTGGTTGCCTGCGGTCAGAATGCGGGACCCGCTGCAACAGAAGCAGCTGCAACAGAGGCTGCCGCAACAGAGGCTGCCGCTCTGGCAACCCTGATGAAAGAGCCCCTGACCTTAAAAGTATCTTACGTTGAGGATCCGGCAACCGGTATCGGTACAGTAATGCCGAAGGCTTTTGAAAAGATCACTGAGATGACCAACGGAGAACTCCAGTTTGAGATCTTCCCCTCCGGCCTTCTCGGAACTCAGGCCGATGTTGTTGAGCAGATCAGAGCCGGCGCTCCGATTATCGGAACCGTAGGCATGAACAGCCTGATCGATTCTCTGTCTCCGCTGGCAACACCTTATGTTCTTCAGAACATTGATGAGACGCTTGCCTTCTCCAAGACAGATTATTATGCAAAATCTGTTGAGGAACTGAAAGCTCAGGGATTCGTACCCGTATGTATGGGTTCTCTTGGTATCCGTCACACCATTTCAACAAGAGAAATCAAGAGCGCTGCTGATTTTGACGGTCTGATCATTCGTATGGCTGCTACTGAACCCAGCCAGGGATTTGCTGCAGTTATGAACGGGACTCCCATGACAGCTGCCTGGGGTGATGTATACAGCATGCTTTCTACCGGAGCAATCGAAGCAACAGAAGCCCCGCTCGATCTTCTGTATTCTACGGCACTTTATGAAGTGTGCGATTATCTTTGCATGACAGCACATCTGACAACTCCTTTCCAGTTCGTAATGTCTACTCAGTACTGGGATCAGATTCCTGCTGAGTACCAGAAGGTTATGATGGATGTTCTGGACGAGGCCTGTGTTGAGATGGCTGGGATCTACAAGGATGCGGATTCAGAGTTTGTTCAGAAGTTTAAGGATGCCGGTGTTACCGTATGCGAAAACCCTGATATCGACAGCTTTGCAAATGTTGTTCCTGATCTGTTCAAGTATCTGAAGTGGGATGAGAACGTTTACAACGAGATCAGAAAATCCATTGATTCTGTAAAGTAATATTTAACCATACATGTATGAGCCGTTCCGGCGGCTCATACATATTTTCACAGCGAGGTAAATTATGAAACAAAAAAGAGGTCTCCTTGGAATATTGGCAAATTTACCGACCATTCTGGCGGGCGTGGCACTCTTTACAATTGTCATAATGGAAACAGCACAGTGTATTTACAGGTACACACTATCCCATACGTTCAATTTTGTGGATGACGTAGCGGTTGTCTGTTTTTCCTGGACGATTTTTGCCGGGGCAGCAGCTGCATATAAAGCCAAGATGCACTACGGGCTGGATGTCCTGGTGAATGCGATTCCGGTAAAACACAAGGCTAAGTACACGGTGATTCTGGATGCACTCATCATGCTTTCATTTGCCTATTTTCTGTATTACAGTATCATTCTTTTTGCAAATGTCGGTCCGAAGATCCTCATGACGACCGGTATTTCCTACCGCTGGGTTGACAGCGGGCTGGTGTATGGCATGTTTATGATGCTGATCTACAGCATTGAGTTTCTGATTGAGGATATCAGAAAATTAAAAGCTGAAAAGGAGGGAACGAAATGAGTATTTTGATCCCGATTCTTGTAATTGTGATTGCAGCTGTGCTGGGCTTTCCGATCTGGCTTGCATTTATTGTCGGAATGATCCCGTATTACGGATTTATTGAGTCAACGCTCCCCGCACAGATTATTATACAGCGTTTTATCAATCCTACCGAATCCAGTGCATTTCTTGCGATCCCGCTGTTTGTCACTTCCGGCGTTATCATGAACTATGCCGGGATTTCCAGGCGCCTCATGGACCTTGCGGACGGCCTGGTAGGTCATCTTGCCGGCGGACTGGCGCATTGCAATGTCCTGCTTTCGGTTCTGATGGGCGGTGTTTCCGGCTCAGCTGCTGCCGATGCCGCTATGGAAAGTAAGATCCTGGTTCCTGAAATGGAGCGGCGCGGTTATGATAAAAACTTCTCGGGTGCCGTAACGATTGCTTCCAGTCTTCTCACACCCATCATTCCTCCGGGAATGGGGCTCATTATCTACGCCATGATGACCAGTACCTCTGTCGGGAAAATGCTGGCCGCAGGGTATGCGCCAGGTCTTCTGGGAATGGCGCTCATGATGATCTACGTCGGGTATATTTCCAAAAAACGCGGGTACAAGGGAAACCGTGAAAAGCCTGCGGCTCCGAAGGAACTGGGTGCTCTTTTTGTCAGAGCAATCTGGGGTTTACTGCTTCCCTTCGGTCTGATCATGGTGCTCCGTATCGGTATGGCTACCGCGACAGAGGTCGGTGCCTTATGCGTAGTTTATTCCCTGATCGTCGGCATCTTTTTATACCGCGAGATCAAGGTGGAACATATCTGGCCAATCATCAAAGAGAGTGTTATCTCCACTGCAACCGTGATGGTTCTGCTTTGTGCTTCCGTACCGCTCACCTTCTTTATGACCTATGAGATGGTTCCCCAGAAACTGGCGGCTTTTATCATCGAATCCAATATGAGCAAGGTCGGTTTCCTTTTACTGATCAACCTGATTCTGATCATTGTCGGCATGTTCATGGAAGGCAGCGCACCGCTGATTGTGTTCACTTCATTGCTGGCTCCCATCGCTACCAAGACCTATGGCATCGATCCGATCGTGTTCGGTATCATGCTGATCTTCAATCTGGTATGCGGAAATATCAGTCCGCCGTTCGGCGTTGTACTGTATCAGGTAAAGGGACTGATTGGCGCCGATATGGGAAAAATGATCAAAGAGTGTATTCCGTTTATGATCATATTGTTAATCGTTTTGATGGTTATTACGTTTATTCCGCAGTTCACACTGTTTATTCCTAATCTTTTGTATTAAGCAGACGATGAATGAACGGAAGAATTACGAATAATGAAATATAGAATGGTTCCCTTGCGGGAACCTGCGAAGGAGTAAGATAATGGTAACTGCAGCAGAAGTTAAACAGAAAGCAAAAGAGTACGGAGCGGATCTGTGCGGCATTTCTCCGATGTCAAGATTCGAAGGCTGTCCCAAACAGTATGACGGAAGGTATATCTTCCCCGGAGCCAAGAGCATGATCGTGCTCGGGTTCCGGATTGCAAGAGGCCTTTTCCGGGGAATTGAAGAAGGAACCTATTTCAGCGCTTATCCCTCCATGGGCTATGCGGCCATGAACCAGATCTATATTCCGAACGTGCTCCATCGTCTGACGAGTTTTCTGGAAGATGATGGCAATGAGTCTCTTCCCATTATGTTTTTTGCAGGACCCTCCAATAATACGGTGACCGGTGAGTTCCGTGAGGGCTGGAGCCGTAATGTGGCGCCCGATAAGCCCTATCCGGACATCATGCTCCATTTCAGGATGTGTGCCTACATGGCAGGACTAGGCGAGTTCGGATGGTCCAAGGTGTTCCTGACACCTGAGTTCGGACCGAGAGTCCGTTTTGCGGTAATTCTGACCGATGCGGAACTGGAGGCGGATCCTATTTATGAAGGACATATCTGTGACCGCTGTAAGCTCTGCGCCAGAAACTGCTCCGGACATGCCATCAGCATGACCGAATCCACGAAGTGCACCTGCGCAGGTCATGAGATCGAGTTCGGAAAGCTCGATGAGCATGCCTGCGAAAAGGGATTAAACGGCGGCCTGAACGGAGAACTGGATCCCTTTGACGGCAAGTATCCGAACCAGTTCGGTTACGGACGTGCCATCGAGGGAGGAGCCGGCTGTATGCGGGCCTGCTTCATTCATCTCGAGCAGAGAGGAAAACTCCTGAACAAGTTCCATAATAAGTTCCGTACGGAGACTCCCTGGAGCATTGATCGTACGAAACCCTATGAGCTTTCCGAGGATATCGTGGAGAATTATGTAAAGACCGGAAAGATCGAGAGCTTCCTCGAGCAGATCAAATATGACGAGGAGCAGAACTATAAAACAAAGAAAGCAGAAGGTGCAGACAATGCACCCGGTAACGGACCGACAAAGGCAGTTTCAGACTGATTTATGAAATTTGCAGCAGGATATCAGAATAACGGTTACGGTGAACCTTTTGCCGATATGATTGCCGACTATACCGGCAGTACCTTTGAGGAAAAAAACGGCAGTCATATCGCAGAGGTTTACTTCCCCTGGGTCGCCCTCAGTTCGGGGCGACCCCCGCTTATGCCGGAAGGGCTCAGTATCCCGGAAGCGGAAGAGGAGCTTTTACAAGATCTCAGAAAACTCAGGAGCCTCGGCGTGAGCCTGGATCTTCTGTTCAATGCCAACTGTTACGGTGACCGGGCGGTAAGCAACAGTTTTGAGAAAGAGATCAGAAATATCATCAGCCGCCTGGAAGCAGAAGGCGTGAAACCGGAGATTGTTACAACGACGTCTCTTTTTGTTGCACGGACGATAAAAAAGTATTATCCTGAAACAGAGGTC
>JAZUHZ010000080.1:0-14516 GCA_045642005.1 Candidatus Avilachnospira sp. | reverse complement strand
GTTTCCAGATAGCGGGCGTAGTTTCCGTTGTCGCAGTTCACGTCACCGAACGGCGTATGCAGCAGGAACGTCCCTTTTTCGGAAAGCGTATCCGAAAGGAAGTCATAATCCTTATAATAGGTCCCCATGCCCTCTCCGCGGTCCTTCTGGTAAACGATCCGTACCCGGGCGTCGCCGATCAGGTAGATGGCATTGCACAGAAATCCCCGGGAGGCGTTCGGGATTTTGTCGATCAGGATCCGTTTGATGTTCCAGGGCTGTGCCGGCGGAAAGATGCAGAGCATGATCGCGCCCGTGGATTCCCCGTACATGCACTGCTCCCCGGTCATGTACTCGGCAAAAATGAGTCCGCGTCTTCTGTCATAGGCAACGGCGTTCCCGCAGGAAGCCGTTTCGTGTAATCCGTCATTGATCTGATAAGAATTTTCCATGTTGCTCCTCCTTACTCTGTCAGCTCACCGCAGATATTCTGCGTCATCAGCCGGGATATTTCATCAATCGGCAGCTCTTTGCTGAAGAGCCAGACAAGCTTTGTCATGGCGGCTTCCGTGGTCATATCCATTCCGCTGATCGCGCCGATATCAATGAGCGGCCGGCTCGCCTCATATGTGCCGAGAGAAACCGAACCCTGCACACACTGGGAGCAGACGATGACAAGGATGCCGTTTTCATACGCCTTCCGGATGATCGGGATCAGTTCACCGCTCGAACTGGACGGAATGTTTCCGGCGCCGAAGGTCTCCAGAACGACGCCCTTCAGTTTTTCCGTCATAACGGATTCAAATGCCTGGATCTGGATCCCGGGGAACATTTTCAGGATCCCGACAGGAACTTCCGCAAGCTTTGTCAGATGAAACGCCCCCGTTCTCGAGGGGCTGCAGTAATTGCTTTTGTACTCAATATGGATGCCTGCATCCGCAAGGCACTCGCAGTTCGGAGAATCAAATGCGGAAAAATGGGTGGAGGACATCTTTGTGCTTCTGCATCCCCGAATCAGCTTTCCGTCGAAATAGATACATACCTCGTTGGCGATCCCGTCCGCGGCGATAATAATGGAAGTGATGAGATTGTTGTATCCGTCCGAACGGATCTCGCACAAAGGAATCTGCGAACCGGTAAAGATGACGGGTTTCTGCAGATTTTCCAGCATGAACGAGAGCGCAGAGGCAGAGTATGCCATGGTATCGGTTCCGTGCAGGATCACAAAGCCGTCGTACTGTTCATATCTTTCTGCGATTGCTTCCCCGATCTTATTCCACTCGGGAACCGAGATATTGCTGGAATCAAGAAGAGGATCAAACTGAACAATGTCGACTTCCGGCATCCCGTCTCTGTCGGGATAAATGCCTTCCGAAAGAGCGGTTTTCGAGGGAACATATCCGTGTTCGCCGCGAACCATTCCGATCGTTCCGCCGGTATAAATGATACAGACCTTTTTACGCATAGGAGAAACCCTTTCTTTTGCAAATCAGCTCCGGAGGAAATCAAAGAGCTCATGGAGGGAATCATCCACATCGGGATGGAACTGCGTGCCGAGGATATGGTTCCCGTATTCAATGGCTTCGATGACACCGTCCTCACTGAGACCGGACACGGTTACGCCCGGCGCCACGTCATAAGCGCTGAACTTATGCAGGGAAGCCCCCATGATCTCCGTGCGCCCGCCGAGGATCCGGGAAATGAGCGAGCCCTCTTTGAGCAGGACTCTGTGCTTGGTGGAATCCTCGTTTCCGCGGGGAAGGATCGGAGCGCGGTGACCCTCCACTTCTTTCAGGAAGGAAACTCCGTTCTCCAGCATTTCCTCATAAAGATCGGCCGCAGGCCCGGTGTATCCGCGCTTTTCGGCCTCCTCCGCCACCTTGAAATAGGTGTGGACCGACTGATGCCCGAGGCAGATCCCGATAAGCTTCTTGCCGGTTTTCACGGCATGTTCCACCACCTGGATCTGGAACGGCCAGATCCGCCGGCCGCCGCAAAGGATAAAACAGTCACATTCGTCGAGGATCCCGGACTCGATGCGCCCGTTCACGGGAAGCACACCGACCGGCATCATCCCGGCTTCCGTGGCCCGGATGATATAAGTGTTCGGAAAATGATATTTGTCATCATAAACATTATCGGTATAAAAGAGATCCGCCGTCGGAACAATCCCGACCTTCTTTATCTGAGACATAAAAAAGCCTTTCTTAATTTTCCACATACTCCGCGTGAAACATCTGCCCCACATGATCTGCGTGAAACGGTGTTTTCGTGAAACATCTCCCCACATGATCTGCGGGAAACATTTTTTTCGTGAAACGTCGGAGGTGTTTCACGAAAAAAATGTTTCACGCAGATCATGCCTATCATACCAAAATCCACAAAATATGCAAGAAAAAACCTTTCGCTTTCTTGACACATTCCCTTTGTTAGTGTAGACTGACACCGGATGTTAGCCATAGCTAACAGAAAGCGTCAGAGGAGGTTTATATGACACTTTTTGATTTAATGCCGGGAGAGTCGGCCGTGATCCGGGAAACCGGCGGAGAGGGAGCGCACCGGCAGCATTTTCTGGATATGGGGGTGATCCCTGGCGCCCGCGTAACCCTGATGAAATACGCGCCCATGGGCGATCCCATGGAGCTGAGGATCCACGGCTATGAGCTGACCCTCCGCCTTGCCGATGCGGAAAAGATCACGGTGGAAAAACTGCCGGAAGAGGAAGCCAGGGAACAGCGGGAAGAAAAATCCCGGGAGTACCGCTTCCTGAAAAATGAGCACCCGGGCCTCGGTGAAGAGGGCCGTTTCCACGATAAATCCACAGAAAACCCGGTGCCGGACGGCGAAACGCTGACCTTTGCCCTGGTTGGAAACCAGAACTGCGGAAAGACAACGCTCTTCAACCAGCTCACGGGCCCAAACCACCCGGTCGGCAATTTCCCCGGCGTGACGGTCGACCGCAAAGACGGTCAGATCATCAAACACCCCGGGACCATGGTGACGGATCTGCCCGGCATTTACTCCCTTTCCCCCTATACGGAAGAGGAGATCGTCTCCCGGGAATTCATCCTCCGGGAAAAGCCGAAGGGGATCATCAATATCCTGGATGCGACCAGCATCGAGCGCGGTCTGTACCTGACGCTGCAGCTTATAACCCTCAACATCCCCATGGTGCTGGCCTTAAACATGATGGATGAAGTCCGCGGCAACGGCGGCGTGATCGATATCAACAAAATGGAGAAACTGCTCGGGATCCCTGTGATCCCCATCAGCGCAGCGAAAAACGAAGGCGTGGACGAGCTCATCAAGCATGCGGTCCATGTGGCAAAATACCAGGAGCGCCCGGGGCGGCAGGATATCTGCGCAGCGGATCACCGCGGCGGCGCCGTGCACCGCTGCATCCACGCGGTCATGCATATGGTCGAAGACCATGCCGAAACGGCCGGAATTCCGACCCGGTTTGCGGCCACCAAGCTCATCGAAGGAGATGCCGCCATTACGGAGGCCCTTCGTCTGTCCGGAAATGAAAAGGAAACCATCGAGCACATGGTGCTCACCATGGAGGAGGAATCCGGACTTGACCGCAGCGCGGCCATCGCCGACATGCGCTACTCCTTCATCATGAATGTCACCGGCCAGACCGTGATCAAGCCACGGGAGTCCAGAGAACACATCCGCTCCGAAAAGATCGACCGGATCGTGACGGGAAAATATACCGCCATTCCTTCCTTTATCGCGGTGATGGGCCTGGTATTCTGGCTGACCTTTGACGTGATCGGCGCCTTCCTGCAGGATGTGCTCGCAGGATGGATCCACTCCTTAACCGTGCTCGCGGACGGGGCTCTCACGGCCGCCGGAGTCAGCGCCCCGCTGCACAGCCTCGTGATCAACGGAATCTTTGAAGGCGTCGGATCGGTGCTGAGTTTTGTACCCGTCATTGTGACGCTGTTTTTCTTCCTCTCCATGCTCGAGGATTCCGGGTATCTGGCCCGGGTAGCCTTTGTCATGGACAAGCTTCTCCGAAAGATCGGTCTTTCCGGACGTTCCATCGTGCCCATGCTCATCGGCTTCGGATGCACGGTGCCGGCCGTGATGTCCAGCCGCACGCTTCCTTCGGAACGGGACCGCAAGATGACCGTGATCCTGACCCCGTTCATGAGCTGCAGCGCCAAGCTTCCGATCTACGGGTTCTTTACCCGGGTCTTCTTCCCGGACCATGCCGGCCTTGTTATGATCGGGCTGTATCTCTTCGGGATCGTGACCGGGATCCTCGTGGCGCTTCTTTCTAAAAGCACGATCTTTAAGGGCGAGGCGGTTCCCTTTGTGATGGAGCTGCCGAACTACCGCATGCCCGGGGCCAAAAACGTGGCCATGCTTTTATGGGACAAGGCCAAAGACTTCATCGAGCGGGCGTTCAGCGTCATACTGATCGCCACCGTGATCATCTGGTTCCTGCAGAACTTTGATTTCCGGCTCAGCATGACGGCCGACGCGGAGCGGAGCATCTTAGCAATCATTGCCGGAAAAGCCGCTCCCGTCTTTGCGCCCATGGGATTTGCCGACTGGCGGATCGTGACAGCGTTAGTTGCCGGATTTATGGCGAAAGAAAGTGTGGTGTCGTCCCTCCTTGTCCTGTTCGGATCCGAAGCGGCGCTCCTTTCTGTCCTGACTCCGGGTGCTGCAGCCTCCCTCCTTGTGTTCTGCCTCCTGTATACACCCTGCATCGCGGCCATTGCCTCCGTCAAACGCGAGCTCGGCCTCCGCTGGGCCCTCGGCCTCATGACCTTCCAGTGCATCGTGGCCTGGATCATGTCGTTTGTGGTCAGCATTATCATTTAAACCGCGTCGCGTGCGAAAGTCTCTCTCCGGCCATACATTTCCGGCTTATGAGCGAAAGCTCTTTCGTCTCGCCACGCTCCCGGATACGGTTTCAATATGTTTCTGCGGCGTCCTCATAAACGCTCGCGCGTGACCTCGCGCTCGCAATCGGACTTGCATAAACATTTGAAACTCGTCTCCTCCCGCTACCGCTCGTCGAAAGAGCATCCGCTCAACGCCTGGGGTATCGCAACAGAGCGGACTAACCAGATTTTCCACAAAAATGTTCAATTTCGATGGCTTTTGTGGAACATTTTTTAAAAAGTTCCACATAATCATGAAAAAACGGAGGGAATTGTGGAACTTTCCGTGCAGAGTCTGGACCATTTTCCACATTTTTGCTTCGAAATGAATGAATTTGTGGAACTGAAGCCGTGAACGTTCCACAAAAATGCTTCGAAAACAGACAAAATGTGGAAAAAGTGTTTTCGTGAAATTATTAACAAACAATTCTGCAGTGGCGGTACTGCTGCTCGTCGGAAAAGCTTCTACTCAACGCCTGAGTTATTTCAGGGAGCGGCGCGGAAGAAAGTCTCTCTCAGGATCACGATAGCGGCAGCGCTTCGAGTTTTTCATGATTTTGAAGCCCGGAGTGGGCGGCGGGCGCAAAACGTCCAGTGGACGTTTGCTCTGCGCCGACCGGAGTGGAACGTAGACGGCACCGCCGCCCGCTTACGGAGGGCGCGCAAAACCATAGAAAAACCGAAGGGCGGAGCGTGTGATCAGAGAGAGACTTTCTGCAGCAAAGCGGAATAGAAATTAAGAAAGGAAACTATGAACCTGGCAACCATCCTCGTAGCGGCCGCCGTCGTCCTCGGCATCGCCGCCGCCATCCGGAAAATCATAAAAAGAAAGGGCCGCTGCGCCTTCTGTGACGGCAGCTGCCCCGGTTGTAACATAAAAACGAAAAAAGTCAGTCCTCATTCTCCTCAGTAATTGTCCCGGAAAGATCCGTTCCGTACGTCGCGGCGATAGTGGTCAGGATCTCCCTGACATACGCGCTGAAATCAATCGAGATCATATTGGCAATCGTATTGACCTCTTCATCAGAGAGCTTTTCCGTGCTGATGCCGGTTCCCATGTTGGTAATGACAGACAGGCCGATCACCGGAAGGCCGATGTGCCCGGCGGTTAAGGCCTCCGGAACGGTAGACATCCCGACCGCATCGGCGCCCAGGAGGCGGGCCGCCCGGATCTCCGCGGCCGTCTCAAAATTCGGGCCGGGGAAGAACATATAGGTGCCTTCATGGATGGTCAGCTCGGAATGCTTCGCGCATTTCCGGCAGATCGTCCGAAGTTTTTCCGTGTAGAGATCGGAAATATCATAAAACCGCTCGCCGAACTTCTGATAATGCTGCCCGATCACCGGGTTATAGCCGGTCAGGTTGATGTGATCAGAGAGGATCATCACGTCACCGGGCCGATAGGCAATATTCACGGCACCGGCGGCATTGGTCACAAAAAGAAGACGGATGCCGAGAAGCCACATCACGCGCACGGGCATGGCCAGGTCCTCAAAAGAATACCCTTCATAATAATGAAACCGGCCATTCATGCAGACCACGCGGATCCCGCAGAGCGTGCCGAGGATCATCTGCCCCGCGTGCGTGGAGACGGTCGACTGCGGGAAATAGGGAATGTCGGCATAATCGATGATTTCCTCCACCTCAATATTGTCGGCAAGAGGCCCGAGGCCCGAACCGAGCATAATGCCCATATCCGGCCGGATATCCGTTCTCCTGCGGATAAAATCGGCAGCCAGTTTACAGTGCTCAAAATCAGAATGTACATCTGTTTGCATCTTCTTTTCCTCCCAATCCGGAAAATAACCGTTTGATAAT
Source organism: Candidatus Avilachnospira sp. (assembly GCA_045642005.1). Taxonomy (GTDB): domain Bacteria; phylum Bacillota; class Clostridia; order Lachnospirales; family Lachnospiraceae; genus Avilachnospira. The sequence continues at coordinate 7,818 of JAZUHZ010000080.1, read as the reverse complement.
TGACCAGGCAAGTGGTACACTATAATGGATTGTATCACAGAGAAAGGCCGGAATCAATGAGAGTAATCGTGACCGGAGCCACAAGTTTCATAGGAGCGGAAACCGTGCGGCTGCTTCTTCAGAAAGGCGAAGAAGTACTGGCCGTCGTGCGCCCCGGATCCCGGAATCTTTCGCATCTTAAGGAACTGACCGAAGGACTGGATGTGCTTACCGTCCGGGAGCTTGATCTAAGGGACATCGGGACCCTTTCCACCCCGGCGGATGCCTTCCTGCATCTTGGCTGGGACGGGGCCGGCTCCGGGAACAGGACGTTAAAGGACATCCAGGCGGAAAATGCGGAGCTTTCCCTCGGCGCGGTACGGGCTGCGGCGGCATGCGGCTGCAAAAGGTTTCTCTTTACCGGGTCCCAGGCGGAATACGGGATCCGGCATGAGCGGATCACCGAAGAGACGCCCACGGATCCTGTCTCGGAATACGGAAAAGCCAAAGTAAAATTCGGAAAAGAAGCGGCAGCGCTCTGCCGGGATCTTTCCATGGACTATATCCATACGAGGATCTTCAGCGTCTACGGCCCGGGAGATCATCCCTGGACCCTCGTCAACTCCTGCATCGATACCTGGAAAAAAGGGCAGTGCATGGAACTTTCGGACTGTACGCAGGAGTGGAACTTCCTCTACGTGACAGACGTCGCCGCGGCCCTCTGGCATCTCCTTCGGGAAGGGCCGGCAGGGACCTACAACGTGGCGTCCGCGGATACCCGGCCGCTTCGCTCTTATATCGAAGAACTGTATGAACTCTGCGGAAAAAAGGGGACCTACCGGTACGGCCTCCGGCCGCAGAATGCGGAGGGCGCGGCAGATCTTAGGCCTTCCATAGAAAAAATACTCGGAGAAACCACCTGGAAGCCGGAGACATCGTTCCGGGACGGGATCCGGAAAATGGGAGGTGCCGATGAAAGGTAAATGCATTCTCTGCGGGAAAAAACTCCCGGAAAAAGCGCTCTTCACCCTGAGAAAGGCGCCTGCCTCCGCGCAGAAGATTCCTGCCGGGGGGGAGCTTTCCGAAGATACCGGCGTGAGCCTTTCGCTTTCGCGGTGCGCTTTCTGCGGACTCACCCAGTTTGACGCGGAGCCCGTCAGCTACTACCGGGATGTGATCCGGGCCGGCGGTCTCTCTACAACGATGACCAGCCTTCGCCGCACGCAGTACGCGCACTTTATCGAAACCTGCGGCCTTACGGGGAAACGAATCCTCGAGGCCGGCTGCGGGAGAGGTGAATTCTTAAAAGTCCTCACGGAGTTTCCGGTCCGGGCCTACGGCATCGAACACAGCGCAAAACTCTGCGAGATCGCCCGGGCGGACGGTCTCACGGTCTGGGAGGACTTTCCGGAAACCGCGGACCACGTGATCCGCGCTCCCGGAGAGGACGGACCGTTCGACGCGTTCCTTTCCTTTAATTTCCTCGAGCATCAGCCGGATCCCCGGGCCATGCTTCTTTCCATCCGTGCGAGCCTCACGGAGGATGGCGTGGGCCTTGTGACGGTGCCGGCGCTTGAATACATCGTGGAAAAGGGCAGCTACTATGAGCTGATCCATGACCACATCGCCTATTACACCTTCGCTTCCCTCCGGAATCTGTTCCGCCTTGCGGGATTTACGGTCCTCGAAGAGGAGATCATCAACCGCGACACGATCGCCATGATCGTAAAAAAGGCCCCGCTTCCGGACACGTCCGCAGAGGAAACTTCGCTTTCGGAAAACGATGACGCGGAGCTTGTCGGGGCCCTCGCCGAGGGGTACCGGATCACGCAGGCCGAGATCGAAGCCCTCGGGGAAAAGATGGCAGCAGCCGGAAAGACCCTCGCGGTCTGGGGCGCAAGCCACCAGGGCTTTACCCTCCTTTCGACCACGCCGCTCAGCGGATTTTCAGAGGCCGTGATCGACTCGGCGCCCTTTAAGCAGGGCCGGTTCGCTCCCTCCTCCCATGTACCGATCATCTCTCCGGATGAGTTTTTCGCCGATCCCGCGGATGCGGTGCTGATCACGGCGCCCGGCTACACGGAGGAGATTGCAGATATTATCAGGAAACGTTCCGGAGGAACGGTCGAAGTACTGACGATCCGGTCCTCCCGCATAGAGTATTTATGACAGACCTCAGAGGAAAACGGATCATCATCACCGGAGCCACCGGGTTTATCGGGCGCCATGTCACGAAAGAACTCCTTTCGGAAGGCGCTCTCGTCACGGCGGTCGTGCGGAGCGGCTCGCCCGGGAGAAAATATCTTCCGGAAGGGGAAGGGCTTACCGTGCTGGAAAGCTCCCTTTCGGAAATCGGCGGGAAACTGCCGCCGGCCGATGTCTTCCTGCACTTTGCCTGGGCCGGCGTGAACCGGGAGGAGATCGATTCCCCCGTGGTCCAGAAGAAAAATATCGAGGATTCCCTGCAGTGCCTTATGGCGGCACGGGACGCGGGCTGTACGCTTTTCATGGACGCCGGATCCCGGGTCGAATACGGGATCACGGAGGACGGCGTGATGGAGGAATCCATGGAATGCCGCCCGGTCAATGAATACGGAAAAGCCAAACTTTCGTTTTACGAGAAGGCGGCGGCTCTCTGCCGCACCTTTGGCATGACGTTCTATCACATGCGGTTTTTCTCCGTGTACGGGACGGACGACCACCCCTGGTCCATCATCTCCACCCTCACAAGGGAGCTTCCGAAGGGCGGCACGGTTTCTTTAAGCGCCTGCCGGCACCGCTGGAATTTCATGGAGGTCGGGGATGCGGCGCGGGCGGTTGCGGAGCTAGTGCGCCACAGCGATGCCTTCCCGGGTGTGGTGCAGCCGGTCAATATTGCGGGAAAGGACACGAGAGTCCTTCGGGACTTTGTGACCGAGATCGATGATCTCACAGCGCACCGCGGACATTTAGAGTTCGGCACCTTCGTCCAGGCCAAAGAAGGAGCGCTCTCCATCTGCCCGGAATTACATGAACTTGAAAAACTCACCGAAGGCGGGTTCTCGGAACGGGAGACCTTTGCCTCCGGGATCAAAAAGATACTGAAAAACGGAGAATCCGAATGAAGAAACTGAGTGTTCTCATCCCCTGTTATAATGAAGAAGAAAACGTGGTGCCCATCAGCGAAGCGGTCACGGGCATCATCGAAAAAGAGCTTCCGCAGTACGATTACGAGCTCATTTTTATCGACAATGATTCCCGGGACAACACAAGACCCCTGATCCGGGACCTCTGTGCGAAAAATCCGAAGATCAAGGCCATCTTCAACGCCCGCAATTTCGGTCAGTTCAACTCCCCGTACTACGGGATGCTGCAGGTGACCGGCGACTGCGTGATCGAGATGGTGGCGGATTTCCAGGATCCCGTGGAGCTGATCCCGAAGTATGTCCACGAGTGGGAACAGGGCTATAAGATCGTCATCGGGATCAAGACCGCGAGTAAGGAAAACCGGCTGATGTACAGCCTTCGGAGCCTTTACTACAAGATGATCAAGAAGTTCTCCGACGTGGAGCAGATCGAACATTTCACCGGGTCCGGACTCTATGACCGGGATTTCATCGAAGTACTCCGGAACTTAAAAGACCCGACCCCGTTCCTTCGGGGCATCGTCGCGGAGCTCGGATATAAGAGAAAAGAGATCCCCTACGAGCAGCCCCGGCGCCGCGCCGGCAAGACCCACAACAATTTCTACTCCCTTTACGATGCCGCCATGCTTTCCGTGACGAGCTACACCAAAGTGGGACTCCGCATCGCCACCTTCTTCGGGGCGATCTGCAGCGGAACCTGCTTTGTCATTGCCCTTGTCTATCTGGTCATGAAACTCATCTGGTGGGACCGCTTCCCCGCAGGGACCGCGCCGATGCTGATCGGCCTTCTGTTCCTCGGGTCGGTGCAGATCCTCTTCATCGGCCTCGTGGGCGAGTATATCCTTTCGATCAATCAGCGTGTCATGAACCGGCCGCTGGTCATTGAGGAAGAGAGAATCAATTTCGAAGATCCGGAGACGACAGAATGAACGAAACCATCACTGCAAAAACCCCGTGGGAAGGCCACACCGAAGGCGTCCCGCTGCATATTCCCTATTTTAAGGGCACGATGTTCGAAGCCGTGGAGGCCATCGCCAAATGGTATCCCTCCAATATCGCCTTCGACTTCATGGGAAAGTCCACCACCTATAAGGACTTTATCGCGGATATCGAAAAATGCGCGAAAGCCCTTCGCACCATCGGCATCCGTCCCGGCGACCGGGTCACCATTGCCATGCCCAACTGCCCGCAGGCGCTCTACGTTTTCTATGCCGTGAATCTCGTGGGCGGCATCTGCAACATGATCCACCCCCTGTCCGCGGAAAAAGAGATTGAGTTCTACTTAAACGAGTCGGAATCCGTGGCGGCGGTCACCCTCGACCAGTTCTACCATAAATTCGAGCGCATCCGCACGAATACCAAAGTTGTCAATATCATTATCGCAAGCATTAAAGATGAGCTCAGTCGTCCCATCCGGGCCGGCTACATGCTTACCGAGGGCCGCAAGATCGAGAAGATCCCGGAGGACGCTCCCGTCATCCGCTGGAACGATTTCATGAAGATCGCCCGGTTCTGCTCCGGCGGCTACCGGGTAAAGCGGGAGGACGACGATACCGCCGTGATCCTCTATTCCGGCGGCACGACCGGCACCTCGAAGGGCATCGAGCTTTCCAACCGGAACTTTAACGCCCTCGGCGCCCAGGTCGTGGCGGCAAACCCCATGTTCCGGCCGGGCGACAGGATGCTGGCGGCCATGCCCCTATTCCACGGCTTGGGCCTCGGCGTCTGCGTACATACCATGCTCAGCCAGGGCGGCCGCTGCGTGCTGATCCCCCGCTTCACGCCGAAGTCCTACGCCAGGGAAATGGTCCGGCGCCGCTGCAATTTCGTGGCCGGCGTGCCGACACTTTATGAGGCGCTCCTCCGGCTTCCGAAGATGGAAAAAGCGGATCTCTCCTGCCTGAAAGGCGTATTTGCCGGCGGCGATTCCCTGTCCGTCGAACTGAAAAAGAAACTCGATTCCTGGCTCTACGACCACCATGCGGTCGTTCAGGTCCGGGAGGGCTACGGTACCACCGAGACCGTGACCGCCTGCTGCCTGACCCCGCCGCATATGTTTAAAGAAGGCTCCATCGGCGTGCCCTTCCCCGATACCTACATTAAGATCGTAAAGCCCGGCACCGAGGAGGAGCTTCCCTACGGCGAGGAAGGCGAGATTCTTCTTAGCGGCCCCACCGTCATGAAGCGCTATATGAATCATCCCGAAGAGACCGAAAAGACCCTGCGGACCCATGCGGACGGGCTGACCTGGGTCTATACCGGAGACCTCGGCACCATGGATCCGGACGGCTACGTCTACTTCCGGGGCCGTGCCAAACGCATGATCATCACGTCCGGCTACAACGTGTATCCGGCCCAGCTCGAGAACATCCTCGATGCTTCGGAACTGGTGCAGATGAGCTGCGTCATCGGCGTGCCCGATCCCTATAAGATCCAGAAGGTAAAGGCCTTTGTGAAGCTTTCCGCGGGGGTTCCCGCCACGGACGAGACGAAGGAGACCATCCTTTCCTACTGCCGCACGGCCATCGCCAAATACGCGATGCCCTATGACATCGAGTTCCGGGAGGACCTCCCGAAGACGCTCGTGGGCAAGGTAAACTATCGTCTTCTCGAGGAAGAGGAGCTTGCAAAAATAAAAAAAGAGAGCGAAGAAGCATGAAAATAAGACTTGCGGATTATGTGGCGGATTTTCTTTCCGACCGCGGCGTGACCGATGTGTTCTCCGTGGTCGGCGGCGGCGCCATGCACTTAAATGACGCCTTCGGCCACCATAAGAAACTTGCCGTTACCTATAACCATCATGAACAGGCCGCTGCCATGGCAGCAGAAGCCTACGCGCGGCTCGAAAACCGGATTGCGGCGGTGTGCGTCACCACCGGCCCGGGGGGGCTCAATGCGCTTACCGGCGTGGCCGGCGGGTGGCTCGATTCCATCCCCATGTTCATCGTGTCCGGACAGGTCCGCTACGATACGACCGTCCGCTACACGGAGCAGTTTACGGAGGGGCTCCCCCTGCGCGCCGTCGGCAATCAGGAATATGACATTGTTCCGTGCGTCCGGCATATGACCAAATACGCCGTCATGATCGAGGACCCCGGGACCATCCGCTATCACCTGGAGCGGGCGTGGCACCTCGCGACAACAGGCCGTCCCGGTCCCGTCTGGATCGATATTCCCGTCAATTTCCAGGGGATGACCATTGAAACTGACGATCTCCCCGGGTATGATCCCGCGGAAGATGACGCGGCGCTCCCCCCGGCGATGACCGAAGAAACGGTGAAGTTTGTCCTGTCGGAGATCCGGAAAGCTTCGCGCCCCGTGATTTATGCGGGATACGGCATCCGCCTTTCCGGCGGCTATGAGGCCTTCCGCTCCGTGCTCGAAAAGCTCGGCGTGCCCGTGGTGACCTACTGGAATGCCATCGACCTCATCGAATCAGAGCATGCTCTCTATGCCGGCCGCGGCGGCGACATGGGCGACCGTTCCGGCAACTGGGCCGTACAGAACGCGGACCTCATCCTTGCCATCGGTACCCGCCTCTCCACCCGGCAGACCTCCATGAACTGGAAGACCTGGGCGCGGGCAGCGAAAGTCCTCATGGTGGATATCGACCGCGCGGAAATGAAAAAGCACATCCTTCATGACGTCACCGAGATCTGGGCGGACGCGAAGGATTTCCTTACGAAACTCGATGCCGCGCTTCCAAAGGCCCAGGCTCCCTGGTTCCCCGGGGAGGAATGGGTCACGCACTGCCGGGACTTAAGAGACCGGTATCCCGTGGTGACGGAACCCCAGAAGCGGGAATACGAATACGCCAATGTCTATGCGGCCTTTGATATCTTAAGCAGGGCGCTTCCGGAAGGGGCGCTGACTGCCGTCAGTAACGGCGCCTGCTGCGTCGCCGGCCACCAGGTATGGCATATCAAAAAAGGCGCCCGGTTTGCCAATAATAATGCCATCGCCTCCATGGGCTACGGACTTCCCGCGGCCATCGGCACCTGCCTGGCTGGAGGGCGAAAGGAGACCGTGTGTCTCGAAGGAGACGGCAGCATCATGATGAATCTGTCCGAATTACAGACCATCGTGACCAACGGACTGCCGATCAAAGTGTTCCTCGTGAACAATAACGGCTACCACTCCATCCGGATCACGCAGACGAATCTCTTCCACAGTAATTTTGCCGGGATCGACCCCGCTTCGGGCGTTTCCTTCCCGGAGTTTTCAAAGATTGCCGCGGCTTTCGGTCTTCCCTACTATAGCGTACACTCCAATGAGGAGATGCGGCAGGTGACCGCAGAAGTACTCGCCTCAGCGGGCCCCTGCTTCGTCGAGATCTTCACCGATACCGACCAGCGCTGGGAACCGAAATCCAGCGCGAAGCGCCTCCCCGACGGAAGCCTCACGAGCCCTCCCTTAGAGGACCTCGCCCCGTATCTCCCCCGGGAAGAACTCGAACAAATCATGTACATCCCCTTATTACCGGAGGAATAATATTTACATGCTCCGCGTGAAACGTCGAGTACGTGAAACAAAACCCCACATGAGCTGCGTGAAACGTCGAGTACGTGAAACATAACCCAACATGAGCTGCGTGAAACGCCGAGTACGTGAAACATAACCCTACATGAGTTGCGTGAAACATCGAGTACGTGAAACGCGGCGTAGCCGTGTTTCACGAACGGAGATGTGTATGACGGGCATGTCCCGACGCTTG
>JAZUHZ010000079.1:0-4466 GCA_045642005.1 Candidatus Avilachnospira sp. | reverse complement strand
ATGGCAGAATACAGGTCATCGATCACCATGGAAAGGTCGTCGATGGCCTGGTCAAGGGCTTCCGACTGCTCCCTGTCCTGGATATTTGTGAGTGTTTCGTTATACTCTTCGAGCGATTCCGCAATCTTTTTCAGCGTATTTATATCTGACTGTTTCATATGGTCCTTTCTCCCTGATCCGGTTAGTCAACTAACCGGATTTCTGCAAAAAATCTGATCAGGCGTAAATCCTGTATTCGAGCACATGGCTCAGAAGTTCCTCCGGCTCTATCTCAAGTTCGGCGGCAAGCCTTTCCATACGCGGCGTGATCAGGTCCCTGTTATCTTTTTCAAAGCGGGCGGCAACTTCCGTATTTCCGAAACCCGCATCATCCGTGCCGATGAGATCCGCTCCGATCTTTTCCATACATTTCTGGGAAATGATGTTGTCGACCTCCACAAGAGCGCGGAACTGATGCTTTCCCGTGATCTCGCCGATCCTCTGAAGGAAAAGCGGGATCGCGCGGCTTCCGATGCCCTTCCCGAGGAGTTCATCCAGTTGACGATTAAGTTTTCGTCCTGTGCTTTTTTGTAGATTGTTTCCATCCCTACCTCCGAAGTTCAGAAAAGTTCCCGCAGTATGAGGTCTGTTTCTCCCTGATTATTTCCGGGTTCTACCCGTTTTACCTTGCTGTCCCGCCCATAGCTGAATTCATCCAGGATTGCATCCTTAATGGCCGTGCCGCCGTGGTATCCGTGAATGACACGGACGCGGTACACATCCGGCCCTGCCTGATGGACCGCTCTTGTAACGGCACTTACCGCTTCTGCCGTGCGCATGCCGTGAGTATCAATTTCTCTTATTCCTGCTGAGATCATTACTTTCCTCTTCCCGGTTTTCAGGCTATCCCAAAACCTTGACTCTTAATACAATCTTTCTGTCCACACCGCCGATTCTTAATATTTTCTCAATTCCTTCACAAAGCTTTTTAGGAAGGAGAATGCTATACTATCACCATAAGTTGACGCGCACTCTTACAGAATAATCAGTCCGGATCTCCTGTGATATTCACGGGAGATTCTTTTCTTTTTGTCTTCAGATTCCTCCGGCGGAAGGAAATTGAAGATGGAAAGCTGTGTTGCGACACCGTTTTTAATGTCTTCAGCGTACCGGCAGGCTTTGTCAAAATCACCCTGCACTTTCATCACGATCTCTTTCCAACAGTTTCCTCATGACAATGAGATCCCGGGATGCCCTTCCGGTCAATAGCCGAACAGCATCTCTCCGATCTTATCAATCTCTTTCAGAGCATTCTCACAGGCAACACGGAGCTTTCCGTGCGTGTCGATTTCTGCATGCTCAAGGAACAGAAGGGCTGTCTTTCTTACAAGAGTCTCCTTCGCGGATTCCTCCCCTTCCCCGGTCACAAAGACGATTGTGCTGTCGTCATCCTCTCTGAGCACGATGGATGCGAGAACACTTTCCGGGTCCTTCCGGAAAGCTTCATAGATCCTTTCCTTACTGAATTCTCCTGAAGACTGACCCGGGCTGTTCGCATCGCGGACAGATCAGGTTGTCGGGCAGGCTTCCTTCATATACGTACCCGCACACGGGACAGCGCCATGCTTCCCCCTCGCAGGTAACATCTTCCCGGGATTCTAATGAGGAGGTGGGGGCCTTTTCTTCTGCTGCAGGGAAGGCAGGGGGAGCAGGGGGCTTTTCTCCCGCTGCAAAGCAGCTGTCGATCTCCCCGAGGATTTCCTGATCCAGCTGGCCGTCCTCTCCCATCTTCCGGAGAATATTCATGGCATCCTCATGCGAAAGCCCGGATTTATAGGGGCGTTCCTCCACAAGCGCCTGATAGATGTCAAGGCAGGCCATCAGCCTGTCCATCCTGCTCAGTTCATCGGCAAAGTAACCGAAGGGGTAGCCGCTGCCATCCAGCTTTTCATGATGCAGCGCAGCCCATCGGCAGATGTCTTCCAGGCCGCGGATATTTTTCAGCATTTCCCAGGTGCCCATGGCGTGGTTCTGGATTTCGGCGTATTCACTGTCCGTCAGTCTTCCGGGCTTTTCCAGGATCTCATTGCTGATCAGAAGCTTTCCGACATCATGCAGGGCTCCGGCGATAAAAAGCTTATCACACATCGCAGAATCATAGCCGTAGAAATGTCCCATTTTCTCTGCTTTTTCCGCGATCCCTGCCGAATGCCTCCAGGTGAAATTCGACTTGTAGTCAGTAATCTCCGCAAATACAGAAGACATTTCCCGGAGCATCTCTGTGGAAACATCCACCATATATTCCGGAAGCATGGAACGGATCACGCCATCGCTTCCGTCCCCGCTTATGGAGCACAGGAAATCATAGTCTGCGGTTTCCTGAAAAAGGGAGCAGACCTCCCCGGAAAAAGCCTTTCCCTTTTCCCCCTCCAGCCATTTCGTAAGGCGTTCATATTTCCCGGGGTCGATCTCCTCAAGCGAAAAAGCAACATCGACCATATCCGCCAGATGGAGGATCTGCGCCGCAAGAGGGGTCTCCGCCGCGAGTTTTCCGAAAGGTCCTTTCCCGTCCGCCCTTTCATGATGCCAGAGCACCGTGCCTTCCACACACCGGTAGGCCGGGAGCTTTCCGAGGATCCTTTCCCCGGCGATACAGTGGGAACCCATGTTCTTTTCAAAAAGGATCCGGGCGTCATTCTTAAATTCGTCCGTCAGATATTCATGCAGGGCGCAGTCATGAAGCATGGCCGCCTGTGTCAGGATAAAAAGCTTTTCCGGTTCAAATCCCGCTTTTGCCGCCATATGGTTCGAAAGCGCTGCCACTCTCCTGCCGTGATACCGGGCGGTACGGATGATCTCCGCCTCCGCATAGTCCAGCGCCACACTAATGGAATATATAAAACTGTTCAGATCAATTTTCATAAAAATCTCCACCTGTCTGCTGTCCGTACCCGGACAGTGTCTCTCCCGTCTCCTCGATCTCTGTAATATCGTTGATTCTAACGGCCGTCCTGTCGGTAAAGACAAGGAGTTTTTCATAGGGATCCACCCGCTTTACCGTCCCGGTGATTGTCTCATACCGTCCTCCGTCCTTAAGAAGATCCGGCACAAAATACGTGACCTTCACCGTCGGATGCTCTTTCTGACAGATCCGCATGAACTTCTCGTTGAGCCTTTCGAGCTCCTCTTCCGAAAGCTCGATTCGATTGTCGGTGACTCTCGCGGTTTCCGCCAGGTCGTCTTCGAGACCGGTAAGCGCCTTAAACGCGGAAAACTGCGCCGCGCGGTCGGTCATGGACATCTGCGGATGCCGCCCGGAGACATGGTGCGGAAGATCGATAATGTCGTCATACTTCCCCATTTTCTGCCTGATGCCCTCCGATCATTCCGTTCCTCTGCCGCTGCGTAGCTCCGTCCAGGTAGTTGAACCCCCGGAGCACGGCGTTTTTTCCGTACCGGTCCTTGATGGAAAGGACCGCCTGCTGCGTCCGTAGGACCTTCTCCTCCCGCGCCTTTGCCTCTTCGCTCTCTTTCTTCTTTTCCTCATCAAACAGGGTGAAAAGATCGAGCTGTTCATAGAATCTCGAATCCTTAACCGCTTCCTTCCCGGGGATCGTGTGCATGGCCGCCACCGAAGCGCGCCGTATGAGAAGGTCGTGGTTGATGATCCGGTCGAAAAGACTGACGGTCGCCTCGATGATGAGGTCGGAGCTGGCGGTATATTTCGGAAGGTTCTGACTTCCGTGCGCCTGCTTCGGGACCCGTCTCCCGTAGCGGTCCTCGGTCACTTCACCCTTATACTTTTTCCGGATCACCGGATCCGTCAGGTTATCAATATCATACCCCACCGTGAGGACGATCTGGTCAGTGACCAGGCCTTTTTCAAAAAGGTCAAGTGTCAGTACATCCGCCATCTCCCGGAGAACGAGGCGCCCCTCTTCGTACGTATATGGACGTGACAGCACCTGCCCGGTGCTAAGAGAATGGTCCTCCGGCTGGTAGGACCGGATATCCTTTATCGTACACGGTTCCCATCCCCAGGCATGGTCAATGAGAAGCTCGGCATTCACGCCGAAAGCCTTATACAGAAGCTCCTCATTATAATACTCCGTGGGTTTTCCGACAGAACACCGGGCGATATCCCCCATGGTGGCAAGACCCATCGCGGTGAGCTTCGCTGCAATTCCCTTTCCGACCCGCCAGAAATCCGTAAGCGGCGTATGGTCCCACATCAGTTCCCGGTAGGATCTTTCATTAAGCTCTGCCAGGCGGACTCCATTCTCATCCGCCGGAACGTGCTTCGCCACGATGTCCATGGCAATCTTGGCGAGGTACAGATTCGTTCCGATGCCGGCCGTTGCGGTGATGCCTGTCGTTTTCAGAACATCCCGGATCATCGTCATGGCGAGCTCCCGGGCGGTCATCTTATAGGTACCGAGGTATTCCGTCACATCAATAAAGACCTCGTCGATGGAATAGGAATGGAT
>JAZUHZ010000078.1:0-5705 GCA_045642005.1 Candidatus Avilachnospira sp. | reverse complement strand
CAAGGACACCTCATGAAACATACAGCAATCATTTTATCAATCATACTTTCCCTGTCATTGCTCACCCCCTCCCTCGCCGCCACCCCCTCCTTCGCCCGCACCGACGAAGAATGGGCGCACCTCCGCGACAACCGGCTCGAGTGGGCCGAAATCGCTGACCTCGTCAAAGAATACAACGCCACCGTTCTCCAGAACGAAGCCAAATACGGCACCGACGAAGAACGCATCATGAACGCGGCGGAAACCAAACAGCATCTCGAGAACATGGCCGACGACTACGAAGCCATGGCCATCGAGGCCGAAGGAACCACCGGCGGCGCCATTACCGCAGCCTCCTATCGCATGATGGCGGACCAGGTAAGAAGTCAGGCCGACGAAAGCACCTCGGACTCCCGCATTGTCCGTCTCGAATATGACCGCGCGGAAGCCGAAATCGTGAAAAACGTCCGGGAGCTCTACATCAGCTACTATAAGCAGCAGGCCGAGAATGCGAAAAACCGGAAAAGCACCGCTTTCCTGACCCGTTCCCACGCCTCCGCGGTCAATCTGAAAAACCACGGTATGGGGACAGAACTCGATGTCCTCACCGCACTCGAAGCGTTGCAGAACGCAGAGGCCCAGGAAGTGACCGGCACCTCCCTTCTGAACGCCGACTACAAAAAACTCATCACCCTCTGCGGCTGGAAATACAATGCAGAAGCTGAAATCGGTGCCCTCCCGGAGTATGATCCGGCAGTCATTGCCGCAGTGGATAACACCCTCTCCACCGAGCAGGCGCTTGCAAATTCCATCACCGTAAAGATCGATGAGAGAAAGCTTGAGAACGCGCGGGATATCTACGGAAACGGTACCGTGGTACAGAAAGCCGAATCCCAGCTGGCCATGGACAAAAACAACGTGCGTTCTTCCATGAACACCGCCTACAGCGCCCTCCTCCTCGCCAAAGCCACCTATGACAATGCCGCGGCGCAGGTCACGGTGCAGGCCCAGTCCCTTGCCACCGCCGCCCGCCAGTTAAATCTCGGCGTGATTTCCCAGATGGACTACCAGAAAGCCGAGTACGCCTGCGATGAGGCTCAGTCGGCCCGCGACCTTGCCTGGTACGATCTCATCCTTTCCCGCATCGCTTACGACGCCCTCACGGGCGGCCTCGCCTGAGCTGCGCCGACTCCACCGCGCGGCCTCGTCTTCACCGCTGGCTCGTCTGAAGCTGATCGAGTTTTCACAGGACTTCGGGATTTCCGAGGATGTGAAATTCCTCAAAAATCCCGGTTTCACATCCCTCCCTGCGTTCCAGTCGACAGAGAAGGATGTGAAATCACCATATTTCCCTGCTTTCACATCCCTGCAAAAAATACGAGGGATGTGAAAAACACTCAAACAGACGTTTTCACATCCTTTTTTGGACGAAATTTCACAAAAAAGGATGTGAAATAGCCAAAAGCTGGAACTTTCACATCCTTTTCAACAGAAAAAAAGTAAAAAAAGGATGTGAAACAGACTCAATTAGCAAATTTCACATCCCTCCCTGCATTCGGAATGATGTAGGAGGATGTGAAACAGTCGTATTTCCCTACTTTCACATCCTTCCCGGGAAAGGCCCGGGCTGCAAATTCAGAACGAAATGAAAAGACTACCCCTCCTGACATTGATCACAATCATCCTCGTCACAACAACCGCCGGGGCTCAGGGCCCCGGCCAGTTCAGTTCCTTTACGGACGAGGAATACGCCCGCCTCATGGACAATACCATCGAGTGGGACGAGATTCAGAACCTGGTCACATATTTTAATCCGACCTACCGGATGTATGCGGACTCGACCGACGCCCAGAAGGCCGATCTCACCAAAGCCCGTGAAGAATTCAAAGAAGAAATGAACGCAAACATCGATACCATCGATGAGAATCTGGAGAATATTAAGAAACAGCGCGCGGAACTCAGTAAAATCCCGTCCGCCATGGTGATCGATCCCCGTACCGGAGCCACCGCCGGCCAGGCAGTCGCGCAGCTCGATGCCACCACGGAAATGTTAAAACAGTCACGGCAGCAGGTTAGAAAATCCATCGGACAGGGATCTGTCAGCCTGACGAAGATCATAAACACCACAGAAGACAGTCTGCGCCCCGTCCGGGAACAGCTTGCCTACGTGGTGGAAGGACTGGTGATCTCGTATCAGGAACTCCTTGTGAACCGGGAACTGGTGGAAAAGCAGATTGCCCTTTATAACACGATTCTTGCCACAAAACGGGCGCTTCTTGCCCAGAACATGGCCACCGCAGCCGAGATTGCGCAGGCGGAACTCTCTGTCGCCCAGGCACAGGCCACCCTCACCACGGTGGATAACGGCATTGCGCAGCTTCGGACCGCCATCGGCATGCAGCTCGGATGGGGACCGGACAGTGTTCCCGTGATCGGAGCCGTCCCCGCACCGGATCCCGCCTTCATCGATACGGTCAATAAGGAAGCGGATTACAAGAAAGCATTGGAGGAGAACAAGACCTACGAAGCCACCGGCAAGGTAAGCTCTTACCAGGGCGCCGGCGCTGTCGCCCAGAGGGACCGCGCCGTGAACGAGGCCGATGCCCTGGCCGGTGCCGCCTTTGACAACCTCTATGACTCCATGAAGCAGAAAAAGCTTCTCTATGACGCGGCGGGTACCACCCTTGAGCGCGCCCGTCTCTCGAAAGAAAAAGCCGAGCGGATGCACAATCTCGGGCTCATTGCCCAGGCCGAATACGAAGGTCTCCAGCTGGAGTACTTAAGCTGCGAAGCCAACGTAAGGCTCGCCGCTCTCAGTCTCACCCAGGCCATTAACGACTACCAATGGGCCGTCCGCGGCTTCATGACCTATTGACATAACTTCCGTGAAACAATAACCCAACATAAAAATCGTGAAACATCTTCGATGTTTCACGATTTTTATGCCTCTCGGCGTGAAACGCGTCAGTGTTTCACGCCCTCACAATTTTCACGCCCTCAGACTCCTCATCGCATTCAATACGCACAGCAGCGCCACTCCGACATCGGCAAACACTGCCATCCACATCCCGGAGATCCCAAGCGCCCCGAGAACTAAAAACAGCACCTTCACCGAAAGGGCAAACGCGATATTCTGCCTGGAAAGCCGCACGGTCTTCTTCGCGATCCGGATCACTGCCGGGATCTTCGCGATATCATCATCCATGAGGACCACATCCGCCGCCTCAATCGCGGCATCCGAACCCATCGAACCCATCGCAAGACCGATATCAGCGCGCTTTAGTACCGGCGCGTCATTGATGCCGTCCCCGGCATAAAGAAGCTTCTCCCCGCCCGGAAGTTCCCCGATCAGTTTCTCTAAAACCGCCACCTTATCCTGCGGCAGCAGTTCAGCGTATACTTCCGAAAGCCCGGTTTCGGCTTTGATTCTTTCCGCCGGTGCCTGCCGGTCTCCGGTCAGCATTACCGTCCGGGTGACACCGAGCGCCCTGAGGTCGGAAATGGCGGCCGCTGCGGATTCTTTCACCGTGTCGGCAATCACGATCACGCCGGCAAATGCCCCGTTTTCCGCCACATAGACGAGCGTCCCCGCCTCTCCGCAGGGAGTGAACAAAACGCCTTCCTCCGAAAGAAGCTTTTCATTTCCGGCAAGGATCACATTCTCTGAAAGATGCAGCTTCACGCCGCGCCCGGAAAGATTCTCCACAGAAGTGTCCCCGGTTTCGGGTACTTTCCCTGAAATCCCGAGAGTACGGGCCGCTTCGCGGATGCTTTCCGCGATCGGATGCGTGGAGAGAGACTCGGCCAGTGCCGCTTTTTCAAAAAGCGAACGCACCGCTTCCTCCTGACCGGAACCCTGAAGCGCGGAAAAGCTGGTCACGGCGCCGTCCGGCAGCATCACCTTCACCGGACGGAACGAGCCCTCGGTCAGCGTTCCGGTCTTATCAGACGCAAACGTCTTCACATGGGTGAGCGCCTCGAGGAAACCGGACCCCTTCACGAGGATTCCCTTTCTCGAAGCCGCTCCGATCCCGCCGAAAAAGCTCAAGGGGATCGAGATCACGAGTGCGCACGGGCAGCTGATGACAAGGAACGTGCACGCCCGGCGGAGCCACATAAGGAACGGCGCGCCGGTAAAGACAGGCGGCACGATGCATAAAAGAAGCGCAAGTCCCACCACCACCGGGGTATAGATCCGGGCAAACCGGGAAATGAAATCCTCCGTCGGGGATTTGCGGTCCGACGCCTCCTCGGTGAGTTCGAGCACCTTGGCAACGGTGGAATTCCGGTATTCTTTATCCACGCGGACCCTAAGATCCTGGCTTCCGTTAATGCATCCGGAGATCACGCTGTCCCCGGGATGCACACTCTTCGGCACGGATTCACCGGTGAGAGAGGAGGTATCGACCATCGAATCCCCTGCGATCACGGTGCCGTCCACCGGGATCCTCTCCCCGGGAAGGACCGCCACAAGGTCGCCGATCCGGAGCACATCCGGGTCCACCTTCGCAAAGCTTCCGTCCTTCGCGCAGAGATTGGCGTACTCCGGTGCGATATTCATCATGTCTTTAATGGAATCCCGGGACCGGTCCACGGCGATGTCCTGCAGCAGTTCGCCGAGGGAGTAGAAGAGGAGAACCGCCGCAGCCTCCGCATTTTCCCCGGTGACAAAGGCACCGAGGGAGGCAATGGCCATCAGAAATTCCTCCCCGAGAAGCTCTCCGTGCACAAGACTCTCCGCCGCCTCTTTGATCACGTCAAAGCCTGCGATCAGCCAGGGGATCATGTAGAGGATCATGTTCACGAAACGGTTTTCCATGAACGGTGCTTTCACGGCATGCTCTAAAAGAAGGAGAGCTGCAAAAACAGCCCCGGCCAGGATGAGTTTCCTCTTCTCGCCGGAAAGATCCTCTTCCTCCTCCCCGTGTTCATGATGGTGTTCATGGTCGTGATGATGCTCGTGACTATGTTCGTGATCATGGTGGTGCTCATGACTATGGTCGTGATTATGGCCGTGGCAGCAACCTTCCTCATGGCCCTCATGGTGATCATGATCGTGGTTTTCATGCCCGTGATGTTCGGCGCCGCACACCTTACAGGATTCCGCATCCTCAGAAGTTTTCTTCTTGTTGAACAGATCCTCCATCGTTACCTTTCCTCCTCAATATGTTCAATTCCCATATAGATAATCGTCTTCACATGTTCATCGGCGAGACTGTAAAAAACCGTCTTGCCTTCCTTCCTGGACTTGATCAGATTTGAAGTGCGCAGGATCCGGAGCTGATGCGAAACCGCTGACACGGTCATATCCACCTTCACGGCAATCTCCGACACCGACAGTTCCTCCGTATCAAAAAGCACATGCAGGATCCGGATCCTGGTGCTGTCCCCAAACACCTTAAAAAGTTCCGCCAGGTCAAAAATCACCTGCTCCTCATCAAACTTCTTCTGCGGCATACGTCCTCCTTTCGATGGTTGAACAATCGTTCAAGCATTCAACCTGAATTTAAACCATAAAAGTTCATTTGTCAACCCTGTATATCCATGAGCGGCGTGAAACGTCTCTCGACCTACATGGCCTGCGTGAAACGTCTCCGCGCATGAAACATGGCATTAACATGAGCGGCGTGAAACGGCGGCGTGCGTGAAATGCGGCTTTCTACATGAGCGGCGTGAAATATCGAGTACGTGAAACACGATAAATCGTGTTTCACGCACGGAGATGT
>JAZUHZ010000077.1:0-1637 GCA_045642005.1 Candidatus Avilachnospira sp. | reverse complement strand
ACTCCTTGGCCCACAGAACGACATGGCTACGATCCGACTTGTGAAACATCGAAGATGTTTCACGGGTTTTTGGTTTCACACGTTTCTTAGTTTCAGTCTTTTCCGAATACAATACTCTCCGGCGTGATCGGGAGTTCATGATGCCACACGCCCGTGGCGCGGGCAATTGCCGCGGTGATGGCGGGGGCCGGCGTGTTGATCACGATCTCACCGATGGACTTGGCGCCGTAAGGACCTGTCGGTTCGTAACTTGGCTCGAACTCGGTTTTTAAGGCCGGGATTTCCTCACGGACCGGAATCTTATACTGAAGGAAGGAGGATCCGATCACGCGTCCCCGGTGATCGTACTGCACATTTTCCATAAGGGTGTGCCCGATTCCCTGGACGATGCCGCCTTCCACCTGGATCCTTGTGAGCGCCGGATTGATCGGCGTTCCGCAGTCGGTGACCGTGGTGTAGTCCAGCACTTTCACAAGACCGGTCCGGGTATCCACTTCCACCTCTGCCATGCCGACCATAAAGGGCGGCGGGGAGAGCGGAGACGAGTGGGAGACGGTCGCGGAAAGCTCGGTATTATTGTTACATTGGCTCTTTACCGCCACCGCTTCCAAAGGCAGGGTTTCCCCGGTGTCCGTGCGGATCAGATTTCTCCCTTCAAAGACCAGAAGGTCCTCCGGGCAGGAGAGCATCTCCGAGGCCAGATGACAGATTTTGTTCCTGAGCTCCTCACAGGCAAGACATACAGCTTTTCCGGTCAGATAGGCGGTGGAGGAGGCGTAGGAACCAGAGTCATAAGGAGAAACGTCTGTATCGGCTTCGAAGACCGCGATGTCCGAAAGATCGCAGTCCATCTCCTCCGCAAGGATCTGGGAAAGGGTTGTATCGCAGCCGGTGCCCATATCGGCGGCCCCGATGACGAGCTGATAGGTTCCGCCGTCCGTAAGACGTACCGTGGCGGACCCGACATCCACGGACGCAATGCCGGAGCCCTGCATGGCAAGGGCCATTCCGGCAGCCCGAACTTTTCCGTTCCCCATATCGCGGACAGGGAATTTTTCCTCCCAGCCGAAGAGCTTCCGGCTGTGCTCCATACAGCGGTCGAGGGCGCAGGAAGAGGTGACCTCGCCATAGTAGGCGGGCATTTTCATGCCTTCCCGCACCATGTTTTTCTCCCGGAGTACGGTGGGATCCATTCCGAGCTTTTCCGCCAGTTCACTGACGGTCGTCTCTACGGCATAGATACCCTGGGTGGCGCCGTATCCCCGGTAGGCGCCGGATGCCGGAAGATTGGTATATACCACATCGTAGGCAAAGCGGTAGGCTTCGAGGGAACCGGAATACATGGGGATGGATTTGTGACCGGAAAGCCCCACGGTAGTGGGACCGTGCTCGCCGTAGGCCCCGGTATTGGAAAGGGTATAGAGGTCGATGGCCCGGATCTTTCCGGTTTTATCGGCGCCCATCCGCACCCGGATCTCCATCTCATGGCGGGGGCTTCCTGATGTCTGGCATTCTTTTCTGCTGTACACCAGATATGCCGGTTTTTTCGTCATCCAGGTAACAAATGCCGGATAAACCTCTGTAACGGAAGTCTGTTTTGCACCGAATCCACCACCGATACGAGGCTTGATGACTCT
>JAZUHZ010000076.1:0-26096 GCA_045642005.1 Candidatus Avilachnospira sp. | reverse complement strand
AGAATCCGAAAAAAAGGAAAGGGGATGGGGAGCAGCAGTACTGGCTTTCGTACTCCGATATGATGGCCGGGCTTCTTCTGTGTTTTGTGCTGATCATCGCGCTGACGACGCTTCATTCAAAGATCCTCTATGATGAAAAGCAGGACGAGCTGGCCGGAAAAGAGCAGGAACTCATCCTCCGTTCCGATGAGCTGGAAAATGAAAAGCTTACCGTGGCGGAGCAGGGAGCCAAACTGAACGCTCAGGAATTAAAGCTCACCGAGCAGGAGGGAAAGCTCGCGGAACAGGCAGGAAAGCTTGAACTGCAGAGAAAGCAGCTTTTAGAACAGGAACAGAAACTTTTAGATCAGAGCGCTCTTCTTGCGGACCTTGAGGATCTGATGACCAGCCAGCAGGAGGAACTGGACCGGATCATCGGCGTCCGCACCGAACTGGTGGAAGCCTTAAAGACAGAGTTTGAGAGTTCCGACCTGGAGATCGCCGTGGATGAGGCGACCGGCGCCATCACGCTCGATTCCAGCATTCTCTTTGAGTACAACATGGATGAGCTCAAAGAGGGCGGCCAGGATTTCCTTGCCGCCTTCATGCCGCGCTACATGAAGATCCTCCTGTCTGACGAATACAGCCCCTATGTGTCGGAAGTGATCATAGAGGGACATACCGATACCTCCGGAACCTATCTTTTCAATCTGGATCTTTCCCAGAAGCGCGCCTATCAGGTGGCGAACTACTGCCTGTCCGCGGACAGCAATTTCCTTTCGGAAGAGGAGAGGAAAAACCTGTCGGAGGTGCTCACGGTGAGCGGCCGGTCCTATTCCGATCCGATCCGGAAGGCGGACGGTTCGATCGATGCGGATGCCTCCCGCCGGGTGGAGATCAATTTCCGTCTGAAGGATGAGGAGATGATCTCCGAGATGATGAAGATCCTGAACGAGGGCTATGAGACGGGAGAAGATCTGGAGAATTCCATCGAGATCCTTTCCGAAGTCCCGGTGCTGACGCAGTAATTCGGCAAAGCATACAAAAAAAATGCATGTGTTTGGTATAATTTTAACAGAATAAATCTTGCAAATTTGCCTTGCAGAGATTATTATATTACACGGTGTTTAAGAAAGCATTACATTATTTTTCATAAAGGAGAAATGACATGGCAGTAAAAGTTGCAATCAATGGATTCGGTCGTATCGGACGTCTTGCATTCCGTCAGATGTTCCAGCACGAGGGAACAGAGATCGTTGCTATTAACGATCTTACAGATCCCAAGATGCTTGCTCATCTTCTGAAGTATGACTCAACACAGGGTCGCTATGCTCTTGCTGAAACCGTAGTGGCAGGCGAGGACAGCATCACTGTTGACGGAAAGACCATCAGGATCTACAAAGAAGCAGATGCTAAGAATCTTCCCTGGGGAGAGCTTGGTGTTGACGTAGTTCTTGAGTGCACCGGTTTCTATACATCCAAGGCTAAGGCTCAGGCACATATCGATGCCGGCGCCAAGAAGGTTGTTATTTCCGCTCCTGCAGGAAATGATCTTCCCACCGTAGTTTATAACGTTAACCATGAGATCCTCACCGCTGAGGACAACATCATTTCCGCAGCATCCTGCACCACTAACTGCCTGGCTCCCATGACCAAGGCTCTGAACGATGCCTTCCCGATCCAGACCGGTATCATGTGCACCGTACACGCTTACACCGGTGACCAGATGCTCCTTGACGGCCCCCACAGAAAGGGTGACCTTCGTCGTGCCCGTGCAGCAGCTCTTTCCATCGTTCCGAACTCAACAGGCGCTGCCAAGGCTATCGGCCTTGTAATCCCGGAGCTTGCCGGAAAGCTTATCGGCGCAGCACAGCGTGTTCCGACCCCCACCGGTTCCACCACACTTCTCTTCGCAGTAGTTAAGGGACAGGATATCACCAAGGAGTCCGTAAACGAAGCTATGAAGGCTTATTCAGATCAGATCCCCGAGACCTTCGGTTACTGCACCGACGAGATCGTATCCTCTGACGTTGTAGGAATGACCTATGGTTCACTCTTCGATCCCAGCCAGACTCTTGTATCCAAGGTTGCTGATGACCTCTACGAGGTACAGGTAGTGTCATGGTATGACAACGAGAACTCCTACACTTCACAGATGGTACGTACCATCAAGTACTTCGAGAAATTCGTTAAGTAATCGTGTGAGAGTCAAGTCCGAAGGACGCAGACGAGCACAGACGATTACTTAGTTAAGTCGAGGAAGCGTAAGCTTCCGAGAGCTTAACTTCATCTGAGTCCCAAAGACAAGCCGGTACGGCGCAGTATGAGCCGTAGTCGAACTTAGTTAACTTGAAGCCGCTCGCGGCTGAGAGTTAACTTCCTAATAACACCAACATTAAAGGCTCAAGCCCCACGGGCCTGAGCCTTTTTCAGAAAGGAATCAATATGGCAAAGCTGAATAAGAAATCCGTAGACGATATCGCAGTAAAGGGCAAAAGAGTCCTTGTAAGATGTGACTTCAACGTTCCCATGAAGGAAGGAAAGATCACCGATGACAACCGTATCACCGCCGCTCTTCCCACCATTCAGAAACTCGTCGCCGAAGGCGCAAAGGTCATCCTCTGCTCTCATATGGGAAAGCCCAAGGGAGAGGTAAAGCCCGAGCTTACCCTGGCTCCGGTAGCAGCACGTCTTTCCGAGCTTCTTGGAAAAGAAGTGAAGTTTGCAGCGGATAACGAAGTAGTAGGACCGAATGCAAAGGCCGCTGCAGAAGCAATGCAGGACGGTGATGTGATCCTTCTTGAGAACACCCGTTTCAGAAAAGAAGAAGAGCTTAAGTGCAAGACTCCCGAAGAGACCGAGAAATTCAATGCTTTCTGCAAGGACCTCGCTTCTCTTACCGACGGCATCTTCGTGATGGATGCTTTCGGAACCGCTCACAGACGTCACGCCACCACAGCCGGTGTTGCTGATTTCGTAGAGACTTCCGCAGTAGGATATCTGATGCAGAAAGAGATCCAGTTCCTCGGCAATGCCGTAGAAGCTCCCGAGCGTCCCTTCGTTGCCATCCTCGGCGGTGCCAAGGTTGCTGACAAGCTGAACGTTATCTCCAATCTTCTTGAGAAGTGCGACACCCTGATCATCGGCGGCGGCATGGCCTACACCTTTGTGAAGGCTCAGGGCAATGAGATCGGTACCTCTCTTTGCGATGACGAGAAACTTGAGTACTGCAAGGAAATGATCGAGAAGGCAGAAAAGCTCGGCAAGAAGCTCCTTCTTCCCGTAGACGCTGTGATCACCGCTTCCTTCCCGGAGCCGATCGATGCTGAGATCGCAACGGAAGTTGTTGACATCGACAAGATCCCCGCTGACAAGATGGGCATGGATATCGGACCGAAGACCCGTGAGCTTTTCGCAGCAGAAGTAAAGAACGCAAAGACCGTTGTCTGGAACGGACCGATGGGCGTATTCGAGAATCCGCTTCTCGCAAAGGGAACCTATGCCGTGGCAGAGGCACTTGCAGATACCGATGCAGTGACCGTAATCGGCGGCGGCGATTCCGCAGCAGCTATCAAGAAGCTCGGCTTCGCTGACAAGATGACCCACATCTCCACCGGCGGCGGCGCTTCCTTAGAGTATCTCGAGGGAAAGAAGATGCCCGGTGTTGAGGCAATCCAGTCACTGTAAATAACAAAAACACAGGATCCGGCGGGCACCTTTTGCCACACGAGGACTGGTCCGGAGGCGTTTCTTCAAACCTTCTGTTTTGTTCAGAAGAAACGCCGAACGGCCCCGCAGACTGGTAAAAGGTGCCGCCGGGACCTTTTTATCATTCAGGAGAATACTCATATGAGAAAAAAGATTATCGCCGGCAACTGGAAGATGAACAAGACTCCGTCTCAGGCAGTTGCCCTTTGCGAAGAACTTAAGGACCTTGTAAAGAGCGACGAAGTGGACGTTGTGTACTGTGTTCCCGCGATTGACATCATTCCCGTGGCTGAGGCTGTAAAGGGCACCAATGTTTGTGTAGGCGCTGAGGATATGTCTTTTGAAGACAAGGGTGCTTTCACCGGACAGATTTCCGCGGAGATGCTTAAGGACGCCGGCGTTCAGTTTGTAATCGTCGGACATTCCGAGAGAAGAGAGTACAACCACGAGACCAATGAGGACATCAATAAGAAGGTTCTTAAGGCCATCGAGAACGGGATCACCCCCATCATGTGCTGCGGCGAGTCTCTCACCCAGAGAGAACAGGGCATCACCCTGGACTGGATCCGTCAGCAGGTGAAGGTTGGTCTTCAGGGCGTCAAAGCAGAGGATGCCGCGAAGATGGTGATCGCTTATGAGCCCATCTGGGCCATCGGCACCGGCGTTACCGCTACCACCGAACAGGCTGAGGAAGTCTGCAAAGCCATCCGTGCCTGCATCGCAGACATTTATGACACCGATACCGCGGAAAAGATCCGCATCCAGTACGGCGGCTCCATGAACGCGAAGAATGCCGCAGAGCTTCTTTCAGAGGAAGACATCGACGGCGGCCTTGTCGGCGGCGCTGCCCTGAAGCCCGATTTCGGAAAGATCGTCAATTATAAAGCATAAGTTTACATAACAACAATATGTTGTGTTAGTGCTTTACTTCTGACGGAATATATGGTACTATAAGACGCGTGCGACAGGCACGCGTCTTTTGTCCCCATAGTATAAAGGATAGAACGATAGCCTCCGGAGCTGTAGATAGCGGTTCGATTCCGCTTGGGGACGTATAGCGGCAGGAAAAGCCGCAACTGGAAAACAGAAAACTGGGAGAACTTATGGAACTATTCTTAGCCATTTGCATGCTTCTTCTGGCCGCTTTCCTTTTACGCAGTGAATGGGAAAAACTGCAGCTTTCGTGTGAGCATTATATCGTCCGTACCGGGAAACTGAAAAAGGGCGGAAATCTGCGTATCGTTTTCCTTTCAGATCTTCATCATTATCTTCCCGCAATTCACAATCGTGAACAAGTAATCGAAACTATCGCCGGTGAAAAACCTGATGCAGTGATCATCGGCGGGGATATGCTGTGCGTTTCTAAGAAAAACGGCGCAAAAACCGATACCGGGACCGCACTTTCACTCATCCGGGACCTCAGTGAGAGATTTCCGGTTTTTTACGGGGAAGGAAATCATGAGGTCCGTTTCCGGGAAAAGGATCCGGAGGGGTATGCTGCCTATGTGGCGGAACTTCTCAGTTACGGGGTGCGGTATCTTTCGGATCAGACCGCCCCGCTTTCGGGGGAGGTCACTGTGGCCGGAGCCAGCCTTGAAAAGAAGTATTACCGGAAACTTTTTCCGGGATTTTCCGGAAAAGTTCCGGCAGACGGGAATTTTCTCCGGGAAGTGTCCGGTTTATTGGACAGGGGACAGTATAATATTATGATCGTACACAGTCCCATGTATCTTCCGGAGGCAAGGAAGGCCGGCGCGGATCTGGTGCTTTCCGGGCATATGCACGGCGGGACCATCCGGCTTCCCGGAGGACGGGGCCTCATGACGCCGCAGTTTCAGTTTTTTGTGAAGGAATGTTCCGGGGAACACCGGGACGGGGATACGGTCATGATCGTGAACCGGGGACTCGGCACCCACAGTGTACGGATCCGAATCCATGATCTGCCGGAAATCAGTGTGATCGAACTCGAAGGAAATGGCTGAAAAAATTACTTACAAACTGGAGAGTCTTTCGTTTGACGGGCCGCTGGACCTTCTTCTTACGCTGATTGAAAAGAACAAATACAACATTTTCGACATTCCCATCTTTGAACTGACAAGACAGTATGCCGAATATGTCAGCCGGCTTCGGGAAAAGGATCTGGAGGTCGTTTCGGAGTTCCTTCTGATGGCGGCCACCCTTCTGGAGATCAAGACGAAGATGCTTCTTCCGAAGGAAAAGGATGAGAACGGAGAGGAACTCGATCCCCGCGAGGAACTGGTGGAGAGACTCCTTGAATATAAAAAGTACCGCTATCTGGCGGGAGAGCTTTCCGACGCCGAGAAGTATGCGGTCCGGTTTCTCTACCGGGACGGGAAGCTTCCCGAGGAGGTGGAGTCCTACCGGCCGCCGCTGGATCTCGGAGCGCTTTTTGACAGTGTGACACCGGAAACTCTCCGGGACACGTTTGAGGCGGTGCTCCGGCGAAAGGAATACCGCTCGGACAGCACCCGGAAAGATTTCGGCGTGATCCGGAAAGAACGGGTTTCCCTCGGAAAACGGATCCGGAATCTTGTGGACTATGCCCGAAGAAAACGGCGGTTTTCTTTCCGGGAGATGCTTGCCGAGGGTTCCACGCGGACGGAAGTGGTGGTATCGTTCCTTGCGGTTCTGGAACTGATGAAGATGGGACGGCTTACGGCGGAGCAGGATGCCTTTACCGGTGAGATCTCGCTCTCCGCCACCGGCGAGATCGACCGGGATGATCTTGAGCTGGAGGATATCGTAGACGCATGAATAATGAATACATGGACAGCTTCGAGAGAATTGAGAATTCCGAAGGAATGTGGTCGGAGGAGGCACTCGATGAGCTGGAGGGAATCGTAAAGGACGATGCCCCGGCAGAGGATCCGGCCGCCTACAAGGCGGCAATCGAAGCCATTCTGTTTACCACGGGGCGGGCTGTGAACGTTTCGGAGCTTGCCAAAGGTGCTTTCTGCTCGAAGAGGACAGCGAAGAAAGCGGTGACCGCGCTTCAGAAGGAATACGAGGAGCGCGGAGGCGGTATCCTGATCCGTGAGTTTGACGGGGTCTGGCAGATGTGTACCAACCCGGGCTGTTATGAAAGTCTGATCCGTCTGGTGCAGGTGCCGAAAAAGCCGGTTCTCACGGATGTGGTCATGGAGACACTGGCCATTATAGCCTACCAGTCCCCGACCACCAAAGTGGTGATTGAAAAGATCCGGGGCGTGAGTTCCGATCATGCGGTGAACCGCCTCGTCGAATACGGCCTTGTCGAGGAATGCGGGCGGCTGGACGCGCCGGGACGGCCGGCTCTTTTCCGGGTGACGGAGGAGTTTTACCGGAGGTTCGGGGTGCGCGGCAAAGAGGATATGCCGGTGCTTTCCGCGGACGTGGAGGCTCTGATCGAAGAAGAGGCCGAAACGGAAGCGAGAGAGTCAATCAAAGTTGAGACGTGAGAGATGGAAAAGCTGAAAATCGTTTATCATACAGACAAAATTGAAAAGCTCCGCTTTATCGGCGGAAAATCCGACTGGATCGACCTTCGGGCCGCAGAACGGGTCGAGATGAAAAAAGGGGACTGGAAGCTCATTAAGCTCGGCATTTCCGTGGAACTGCCGGAAGGATATGAGGCGCATGTGGTCCCGAGGAGCTCCACGTTCCGCACCTGGGGACTACTGCAGACGAATTCCTGCGGGGTGATCGATCATTCCTACTGCGCTACGGAGGACGAGTGGATGGTCCCCATGCTGGCCACCCGGGATACGGTCGTGGAGGTCAATGACCGGATCTGTCAGTTCCGCATTATGAAGAACCAGCCGGAAATTGAATTTATTGAAGTCAGCGAGCTTACGAATCAAAGCCGCGGCGGCTTCGGAAGCACGGGGAGATCCTGATGATGAAGAATCGTTTCCGGAAAAAACTTACCTGTCTGCTTTTTGCCGTGAGTTTCTGCGCGCTTCTTTCCGGCTGCGCGTCCAGAGAGCTTTATACGATCCGGGAAGAGGCGATCCGGGAGTATTCCCTCGGAAATTACGAGAACGCGCGCATCCTTTTTGACGAGGCGCTCAAAAACGGCGGCGGAGAGGTTTCGGACATCGAATATGATATTCTCCGGTACCGGGCGGAATGTGAGCTTCGGACGAAACGGTATGCAGAGGCGGAAAAGACCTATGAGGTCCTTCTGGAACTGGATCCGTCGGAGGAGAATAAGGAACTGTATGCCGATCTTTCCGCACAGTTTGACCGGGTGAAGGAGATCAATGAGGCGTTCCGCGTGATGGAAAGCGGGGATTATGAAAAGGCCTATGAAGCCATGAGCGGGTTTGCGGATCTCGGAGGAGACGAGACCGGGAGACTTGCGTGGTTTAATCAGGCGGTCTGCGCCGAGTATCTCGGGAACTGGGAAGAGGCGAAGTCGCTCATGAAAGAGTATCTCCGGGCCTTCCCGGACGACGAGGAGGCAAAGCGGGAATACGATTTCCTGAAGACAAGATAGAAGACTAATCATGATCACCGGCTTGTTCCGCGCGATGCGCTGTCACAAGCCTCCCTCATTCAGCACTCCCGTGGCTAAAAGGACAGCCACTCCGTGCTTCATGAGGGACACGCCTGAAACCCATATTCCCACTTATGAGCAGGCTCAACGTGGGAAATGGCTTTCGGCGTTGATCATACAACATATAGTGTTAGAAAATTGTTAAGAAATATATATTGTGTTTTTGAAAACTTATGATATAATCTTTCCTGCACGGCCGCTTCCGGCGGTTAAGTAAGAAGGACGAGAGGGAGATGAGCAGATGATCAATGTAATCAAGCGAGACGGGAAAGTCGTCGATTTTGATCTTTCCAAGATCTCCGAGGCCATGAAGAAAGCCTTCAAGGCAACGGAGAAAGAGTATAATGCGGATATTCTGGAGCTTCTTGCGTTAAGAGTCACCAGTGATTTCCAGAAGAAAATGAGAGAGGGACTGATCGGAGTCGAGGATATCCAGGACTCTGTTGAGCATGTTCTTGAGCAGGCCGGCTACACCGATGTGGCAAAGGCCTACATTCTCTACCGGAAACAGCATGAATCCATCCGTAATGTATCCAAGACGGTTCTTGACTACAAGGATGTTATCGATAATTATCTCAAAGTCAACGACTGGAGAGTCAAGGAGAACTCCACGGTGACCTATTCCGTCGGCGGACTGATCCTTTCTAACTCCGGTGCCGTGACAGCCAACTACTGGCTTTCCGAAGTTTACGATCAGGAAATCGGCGATGCACACCGCAACGCGGACATTCATCTGCATGACCTTTCCATGCTGACAGGCTACTGCGCCGGATGGTCCTTAAAACAGCTCATCCAGGAAGGCCTCGGCGGCATCCCCGGAAAGATCACCTCAAGTCCTGCCAATCACCTTTCCACTCTCTGCAACCAGATGGTCAACTTCCTCGGAATCATGCAGAACGAGTGGGCCGGTGCCCAGGCATTCTCCTCCTTTGATACCTATCTCGCTCCCTTTGTCAAGGTGGACAACCTTTCCTACAAGGAAGTGAAGCAGTGCATCCAGAGCTTTATCTACGGCGTGAACACGCCTTCCAGATGGGGTACCCAGGCACCGTTCACGAATGTGACGCTCGACTGGACCGTTCCCGCGGATATGGCGGATCTTCCCTGCATTATCGGCGGACAGGAATGCGATTTCACGTATAAGGACTGCAAGAAGGAAATGGATATGGTCAACAAGGCCTTCATCGAGATCATGATCGAAGGCGATGCCAACGGCCGCGGTTTCCAGTATCCCATTCCCACCTATTCCATCACCAGAGATTTTGACTGGTCGGAGACCGAGAATAACCGTCTTCTCTTCGAGATGACCGCAAAATACGGAACCCCGTATTTCTCCAACTATATCAATTCCGACATGGAGCCTTCGGATGTACGTTCGATGTGCTGCCGGCTGCGTCTTGACCTTCGGGAACTCCGGAAGAAATCCGGCGGATACTTCGGTTCCGGTGAGTCGACCGGATCCATCGGCGTCGTCACCATCAATATGCCGAGAATCGCCTATCTTGCCGAGGATGAGGCGGATTTCTACAAGAGACTGGACCACATGATGGATATCTCCGCCAGATCTCTCCGCACCAAGCGTGAGGTCATCACGAAGCTTCTGGATCAGGGACTGTATCCCTACACGAAGAGATATCTCGGCACCTTCTCCAACCACTTCTCCACCATCGGTCTTGTGGGAATGAATGAGGCCTGCCTGAATGCAAAGTGGCTTCGGAAGGATCTGACGGAAAAAGAAGCGCAGGAATTCACAAAAGATGTGCTGAATCACATGAGAGAGCGTCTTTCCGATTATCAGGAGATGTACGGTGACCTCTATAACCTCGAGGCAACTCCGGCAGAGTCCACTTCCTACCGTCTTGCCAAGCATGACAAGAAGAAATATCCGGATATCATCACAGCCAATGAGGCTTCCGGTGTACCCTACTATACCAATTCCAGCCATCTTCCCGTGGGCTATACCGAAGATATCTTCGATGCCCTCGATGTGCAGGATGAGCTGCAGACACTTTATACTTCCGGCACCGTATTCCATGCCTTCCTCGGGGAAAAGCTTCCCACATGGCAGTCGGCAGCCAAACTTGTCCGGACCGTTGCCGAGAACTACCGGCTCCCGTACTACACCCTGAGCCCGACCTATTCGGTATGCCAGGAGCACGGATATCTGATCGGCGAGCACTTTACCTGCCCGGTCTGCGGAAAGAAGGCGGAGGTTTACTCCCGGATCACCGGCTATTACCGTCCGGTACAGAACTGGAACGACGGAAAGAGCCAGGAGTACAAAGACCGGAAAGAGTACAATGTTACAAATTCCTACGGACGCCATAAGAAAATGGCACCGGTAACCGCGGAAGAGAGCGGGGAAATCAAAGGCATGGCGGCTCCCGAACTTCCGGGAAAGACGATCCGCAGTGACGTGCCCACCCTCTTTAAGACATCCACCTGTCCGAACTGTAAGCTCGTGACGGCAAAACTGGAGAAGGCCGGCATCCCGTATGATGTGGTCAACTGCACGGAAGATCCCGACACCGCGAAAAAGTACGGCGTCAGACAGGCTCCTACGCTGCTCATCGGATCCGACAGGCTTCAGGGCGCCGGTCCGATCACCCGGTGGATCTCGGAACAGACAGTAAACGTGTAAAAGGCAAATGAAAGAAAACGGGCTGTCGCATGAAGCGGCAGCCCCTTTGTGATGGTTCCGGAGGTTTTTATGTTTGATATCATCGTGGTCGGGGGCGGCCCGGCAGGCATGACCGCTGCGCTTTACGGGCTCCGCAACGGCAAAAAAGTACTCGTGATCGAAAAGTCGGGTTTCGGGGGACAGATCACCTTTTCCCCGAGAGTGGAGAACATCCCGGGCTTTTCTTCCGTGAGCGGCAATGAGTTCGCGGATCTTTTTATGGAGCAGATCATCGGGCAGGGAGCCGAGCTGGAGTTCGATGAGGTCACAGCGGTGGAAGACCTGGGAAGTGAAAAAAAGGTAACGACGGCTTCCGGAAGCACCTTTACCGGAAAAAGCGTGATCCTTTCCACCGGCGTTAAGCATCGCATGCTCGGGATCCCCGGAGAGGAGGATCTCATTGGAAACGGCATTTCCTTCTGTGCGGTCTGTGACGGCGATTTTTATTCGGGAAAAACAGTGGCAGTGGCCGGCGGCGGAAATTCCGCTTTTGTGGAAGCCATCCTTCTTAAGGAGAAGTGCGGGAAGGTGATCATGCTGCAGGACCTCCCGGCGTTTACGGCTGACCAGAAGCTTCAGGCGGAACTTCTGTCCGGAGAGAATGTGGAAAGCTTCTTCAATACGAAGATTATTTCTGCTGTAACCGAAAATAATGAGTTTATCGGAGTGGAAATCGAAGATAAACTAACAAAAGAAAGAAAATACGTCTACTGCGACGGACTTTTTGTAGCCATCGGTCTGGTGCCGGAGAATGAGCGCTTCCGGGATCTCTGCAATCTTACGGACCGCGGATATTTTGTTTCGGAAAGCGGCATGAAGACAAAAACAAAAGGAATCTTCGTCGCCGGGGACTGCCGGGAAAAGAACGTGCGTCAGGTGACGACAGCCTGTGCAGACGGCGCGGAGGCGGCGCTTTCCGCCTGTGAATATTTAAGGAGTCTGGAATGATACTTGCAATCGATATGGGAAACTCGAACATCAAGATCGGTA
This sequence comes from Candidatus Avilachnospira sp., assembly GCA_045642005.1. GTDB lineage: Bacteria > Bacillota > Clostridia > Lachnospirales > Lachnospiraceae > Avilachnospira. The sequence goes on along the minus strand of JAZUHZ010000076.1, from coordinate 14,181 downwards.
TCGTAAAGGATAAGGATCATGTGATCGAGGAAAGAATCAATACCGTTTATAATTCGACCAGTTTTGAATATGCGGAGCATATTGAAAATCTTTTTTTGCATTACGGTGTCCGGAAAGAGGAGTTTTCCGGTGCGATCATGTCGTCGGTGGTTCCTCCGCTGACTGCCGTACTTGGCGCGGCCGTGAACAAGGTGCTCGGGGTGCGACCGATTCTTGTCACAAACCGCTTAAAGACCACCGTAAGTTTTCCCGAGCCTGTAGGCGCAGACCTTGTGGTTGGAGCGGAAGCGGCTTATACGCTCTATCAGAGCCCCTGTATCATTGTCAACATGGGTACTGCAACGACAATCACGGTTGTGGATAAAGACGGTGTGTTCCGGGGCGGCGTGATTCTGCCCGGGATGAAGACAGCGCTCAATGCCCTTTCTCAGAACGCGGCCACGCTTCCGGCGATTTCCCTCGGAAAGCCCGGTAGCACCATTTCTTTTGATACGGATGAATGTATGCGAAGCGGTATTATCTACGGCAGTGCCGGTCAGATTGATGCCATCGTGGCAAGAATGGAAGCGGAACTCGGATATGAGTGCAAAATAATAGCGACCGGCGGGATGGCAAGATTCTGCGTGCCATACTGCAGTCGCTCTGTGAAACTTCTGAGCTCTCTTCTGATGATCGGGCTTATGAGGATTTACGAAGAGAATACGGCTTCCGGGAAGTCGGAAACCTGAGTATTGTCCGGACCGTATTCTCGGTGATATGCTGTCTTCTCTGTTCCCGGAGACTCTCTTTTTTTCTTCTTCTTTCCGCAATCAGGCCGATGAGGGAAACAAAGAACGAAAGTACGCCCGCAATGAAAACAACTACCATAATTGTACTGATCGTACTCATTTTTGCCCCCTGAAAACGGATAAACCGTAAAAAATTTCATTTTTTGTTAAAAACTTCAGTTACAGCCGAAAGTTTTTACTATTACAGTATATATGTCCGCGGACTTTATGTCAACAGAAAAATACATGTTTTTCTAAAAAAAACACGCTTTTTCGCGGCCTTTCCGGAAGGTATTTCTATCGGTTGACGAACCGGAAGGATAATAGTAAAATGGTACGGAAGTTAACCAGTAAAGGACATTTTTTTATGAAAAAATCTGCAGTTCTTATTGCTTTTGTAATCGCGTCGTTTCTTCTTTCCGCCTGTGTTCCCACCGATCTGTCGCCGGTTGACATCGGCCCGAACTTTTCCGAAAACACAGGAGCTTATGAACTGGACTTTGTTCAGCTACATAATGATGTTCTCAGTTCCTTCGAGGAGGAGAATCCTTTTGTATTTGTCACCGGACTTGATATTAACGGAAGCAACGGGGAACGGAAAGTAACCGTAGATGCAGCTGTTATGCCGGGGATTTCGGAGGAGGATGCCGGTTATTTTATGGCGGCGGTGCTGCGTTTTCTGAATGATGCTGCCGCAATCCAGGATACCAGAATCAAAGCCTCGGACCAGAGCGGTTTCGGAAATCTCTACAGTATTTATTCTCTTACAGCAAAGGTTGCCGATGAGAACGGTTCGGAGATCGCTTCATGGAATATCCCGGCGGGGGAGGCCATTCCCCTCGATCCGGATATCGAAACGTACTATGAAAGCTGGGAAAAGGCCATGGAGATTTACCAGAGGAATAATCAGTAAAATATGAGCAACAAGGTTTCAAAAGCATCAAAAAAATCTGTTTCCGTGGATGGCGTGTCCCTGTTTTCGGGAATCATCTCCAAGGCGGTCGGTGTCTACCTGGTCGTAATGCTCGCGGTGTTCCCGCTGTTTGCCTCGGATATGTATTATAATATTCTCGATGACAGGTATTATGTCTTTTTCTATTCGACAATCGCTTTGTTTGCCGCTTTTCTGATTGTGACGCTGATCGGCGTGATGGGCGGTGCTCTGCGGGGAGAGGGCGGAAAACGGTTCTTCCGCAGATTTACCCGGTTCTCTAAAACCGACATTTTCTTTTTTGCCTTTTTTGTCTGCGTGGTTCTGTCCACGGTAACGTCGGAATGGGTTTATGAGTCCTTCTGGGGCAATATGGGAAGACTGCAGGGGATGTTTTTCTTTCTGATCTGTTTTGTCAGTTATTTCATCGTGACCCGGTTTGTGGATTTCAAGCCGTATTACCTGTATCTCTTTCTTCTGGTCGGTACTTTCGTCTGTTTCTGGGGCGTGACCGATTATCTCGGGATTGATCTTTTCGGATGGAGAGCAGATGCCAATGATTATGTCGGTATGCTGATTTTTACCTCCTCCATCGGGAACGTGAACACGGCAACGGCCGTATTTGCCCTCTATGCAGGCGCTGCGGCTGTTTTGAGTATACGACACAAGGTTCCGTGGTTCTTCATGGTTTCGGAACTGATCTGCCTGATGGCACTTGTTACCGGCATGTCTGATAATGCCGTGCTGGCCGTAGCAGGCCTTTACGGAATCCTTCCGTTCTGGTGTTTTGATCAGAAGAAAGGCATGGTCCGGTATGTGATTTTGCTCAGTGTTCTTTTTCTTGCACTTGGCCTTACGGGGTCACTGACGCTGCACTGGACACGGACCCCGGTCATGCCGCAATGGGAATGGAACAGCGGCGTCTTCCTGACCATAGCCAATCATTATACAAAGTACTGTTATCTCGCGGCCGCTTTTTTTGCCGCTCTTGCCGCCGGGCTTTTTGCCGCCTTCCGGACGAAGCTTCTTACGCCGGCGAAGGGGTTTCAAATTGCCTGGGCGGTGCTTTTTACCGCTGTCGTGCTGATCGTGGTCTTTGCGTTTGTTGATGTCAACTGCAGCGGCCATACAGAGTTCTGGGGCCCTGCCGGCACGTATCTTCTGTTCAATGACCGGTGGGGTACCAACCGCGGATATGCCTGGCGATCGGCTTTTGAGTTCTTCCGGGACTTCGGTTTCGGTAAGAAGCTGTTCGGTACCGGCCCCGAAACGTATGCCATTTTCATGGCGCAGTATAACTATTATGACATGATTGAATTCATGGATGCCGTTTTTGATTCTCCGCACTCCGAGCCGATCCAGATGATCTTTACGACCGGTGTGGCCGGAGCCGTCTGCTACTACGGAGCGATGATTACGGGAATCGTTCGCGGGATCCGGGAAAATGAATGGACGGCGGCCTTCGCGTTTGCAATGATCGCGTACCTTTTTGCCTCTCTGATCAATATATCGGTACCCATCTCAACACCGCTTCTCATGGTGGCGCTCGAGCTCTGCACTGCCGTATCTTATCAAGATGACAAGAAAGAGTAAGATTCTGTTAACTATCGTATGTGCTCTTTTGGTGGGTGCGGTTTTTTCCGTATCCACTGATTTTCGTATTCTCCTCCGGAAAAATGACCGTTCCTCCTACGTGACGGAGAGTGAGGTGGAGACGGTCCTCATTCACGGGGACGGAAGCCTTACGGTGATCTTCAGTGATGAGGGAAATGACGGTGAAGGGAGATTTGTCAACCGCTTAAGGCTTACGCTTCTCCCCAGGGAGGAAAAGCCTTTAAAGCTTCGTGCCGTGGTCCATCTGTCTGCGGGAGAGCAGTTTACCCTTTCGGATTTCAACCCGCTCTATGTGAAGCAGCAGGTCTTCCGGATCTGTCGGGACCGGGTCAAATCCGTGGATATCATTCCGGAAGCGGGACGTTTTACCACGGGGGATGTGCAGGTGGACAACGCATTCCATTGGAACGCCTGGCTTTTCCTTGCAGGAGTATTTCTTTCTCTGCCGCTTTTTTATATCGGATTTTTCCGGGGAACCGGGGAGGCTGCCGTTTTCCTCCGGAAGACGTTTCTTCTTCTGTCTCTTACAGCGGGACTTACGATCATTGCGATCCTTCCTTCCGGGAAGGTGGGCAATGATGAGGAGACCCATCTGCAGGCCGTGTTAAAGATTGCCAGTTTTCCTTCCAATGAGCTTCATGTGTCGCCGGGCGTTATGAATCAGGTGATGGTGACGGAATATAATCATCCCGAGGCTCTTCCGAAAGGAGCCCTGGAGAAGGCCGAATATGAAAAGAAGCTGTCACAGGACGCTGATTACAAGACCGGTGTTTTGAGTCCCGATTTTCATGTCCTGCCGGAACGGGTTCTTTCTTATCTTCCGATGGCAGCTGCGGTAAAGATCGCAAAAGGCTTTTCCCTTCCCTGGAGTCTTCTGCTCCGGGCGGCAAGGCTTGCAAATCTTCTCTTTTATGTGGCTCTCATCTGGACAGCCCTCCGGGTGCTTCCGGAAGGACATCTTTTAATGGTTCTCATTGCGCTGTTTCCGGAGAATCTGTTCCTGGCATCAACGGTTTCCTATGATCCGTATGTTACCGGGTTTCTGTTCCTCGGTTCGGCGTTTCTTGTCCGGCTCCTTCGCGTGCCCTATGAGGACGACAGGAAGTTTCTCAGGGATTATCTTCTGATGACCGCAAGCTTCCTGATCGGTTGCCTTCCGAAGGCGGTGTATGCCCCGCTCGTTTTTTCCGCGCTCCCGGTTCTTTTCCGGCAGTTTCAGGATAAAAGAAAGCGGGCTGTCTTTATCGGGATCTCTCTGGCGGCTTTCCTTTTCGCGGTGCTTCTCTTTATCGCGCCGACACTGATCGCGCCTCCTGATACCGGAGACACGCGGGGGTCTGCCGAGGTCAGTGAAGCTTCCCAGATCGGGTTTATTCTCGGGAATCCGCTTTTATATACGGGGATTCTTCTCCGGCAGATGATTGTCTGGATCCCGCAGTGCATGCTGGGACCGGACTGCAGTACGTTTATGGGACATCTCGTCAACGGGAGCACGGAGTTCAAAGGGTTTTATCTTCCGTACCTGATTCTTCTTCTTTCCCTGACACTTCCGGGGCTTTACCGCACGGTACGAACAGGGACGAAGGAAGGAGGTGCCCTACGGACTGTTGATCGGCTTTTTCTTCTGTTTCTCTGTTTCGGGGTGTCGGTCCTCATCTGGACATCGATGTATGTCGCCTTTACAAAGCCGGGCGCTCTGTGGATCGACGGCGTGCAGGGACGGTATTTTATCCCGCTTCTTTTCCTGATCTATTTCTCTATAGCGGGGACGGGAAAAGGCTCTTTCCGGCAGGGCTCTATTGTAAGAAACGGGCGGATATGGTATGATTCTTATTTAGCGGTGATCGCAGTGTTAACGGGGGCGTCCGTCCTTTTCTCCGTGGTCATCCCGTATTGTTTATAAGAGGTGTTTTATGTCACAGATCAGAAAGAAAGAATGCGTAAAAAACGGAAAGGTGATCAAAGGCCTTTATGAGATAGAACCTACGGTTCACAGGGACGACAGAGGATATTTTGTCGAGACATATAATAAAAAGGACTTTGAAGAGGAAGGCCTTTTTATGGAGTTTGTGCAGGATAATCAGTCAAAGTCCTCGCAGGGCGTTTTACGGGGACTTCACTACCAGAAGCAGTTCCCGCAGGGAAAACTCGTGCGGGTGCTTTCGGGAGAGGTGTTTGATGTGGCTGTCGACCTCCGGAAGGATTCCGAAACCTTCGGATACTGGTACGGTGTGCGTCTTTCCGGGGAGAACATGAAGCAGTTCTATATTCCGGAAGGGTTTGCCCACGGATTTACCGTGCTGTCCGGGGAGGCGGTGTTTGCCTATAAATGCACCGATTTTTATCATCCGGGCGATGAGGGCGGCCTTTTATGGAATGATCCCGAGATCGGAGTGGAATGGCCCATCCCCGAGGGGTGTGAGGTCCTTCTTTCGGAAAAGGACAAGGTGCAGCCGCTTCTTAAGGATGCTTTCCGGTTTCGTTCATGAATATGCTGAAAGAGATTATCGCACAGCGGAAGATGCTTTTTGAGCTCGCAAAGGCCGATTTTAAAAAACGGTTTGCCGGGTCTTATTTCGGCGTGGCCTGGATGTTCATTCAGCCGGTGGCCACGGTGCTTGTTTTCTTTTTCATTTTCCAGCTCGGCATGAAATCGCAGCCGCCGGTGCCGGATACGCCGTATGTGATCTGGCTCATTCCGGGGCTTGTTCCCTGGTTTTTCTTCAGCGAGGCGCTCACGCAGGAGACCAACATCTTTCAGGAGTATAATTACCTGGTAAAGAAAGTGGTGTTTCCCGTAGAGCTTCTGCCGGTTATCAAAGTGGTTTCCTGCTTTTTTGTTCATGCCTGTTTTGCGGCGATCATGCTCACGGTTTTTGTGATCTCCGGAAGGCTTCCGCAGATTTCGTGGCTCGGAATCCTGTATTATTCATTCGCGGATGCCGCTCTTGTGCTCGGGCTCGGGCTTTTTACCAGCTCAATCAATGTCTTTTTCCGGGATATGCAGAATATTGTAGGAATCATCCTCCAGTTCGGAATGTGGCTCGCGCCGATCATGTACTGGGAGGGGATGTTCACCGAAAAGCATCCCTGGATGATCTACGCTTTCAAGGCCAATCCGTTCTACTATATCGTGGCGGGTTACCGGGATTCCATGCTGACCGGTCACTGGTTCTGGGAACGGCCGCTGAATACGGTGTATTTCTGGGTTGTCACCGGTGCCCTCCTTTTCTTTGGACTCCGGGTGTTCCGGAAACTCCGGCCGCATTTTTCGGATGTACTGTGAGTGTTTGAGGGTTTTATGTTACGTACGATATTCATTCTTCTGTGGTTTCTTCTTTTTTTTATTGTGACGCTGCCGCTTCTTTTCATTGCCGCTCTCTGGAGCCTTGTCAATAAAGAAAAAAGCCGCCTGTTTGCGCAAAGCACCGTCCGGATCCTTGTCAGGGGAATCCTCATTCTGTCCGGGGTTCGCCTTACGGTGAAGGGAAAAGAGAATATTCCGGAAGGGGAGGCCTGCCTCTTTGTTCCGAACCACCGGTCATATTTCGACTTTCTTGTGACCTTTGACAGTGTAAAGAGTCCGGTCATCAATATCGGGAAAAAGGAACTCAAATATGTGCCTGTCATGGGACAGTGGATCAGCCTGATGGGAACGCTGCTTCTCGACAGAAAGAGTAAAAAATCCGGCCTTCTCGTGATCAAGGAGGCGGTAGAAAATGTAAAAGCCGGGGTGAATGTGTTTATCTACCCGGAGGGAACCAGAAATAAGGGAACCGAGGAGGAACTCCTTCCGTTCCATGAGGGATCCTTAAAGATTTCGCAGTGGTCACACTGCAAAACCGTACCGGTGGCGATTCTTCGGTCGCGGGATGTCTATGAGAACCACCGTCCGCGGATCACGCCCGCGGATGTAACGCTTCTCTTCGGAGAGCCGATCGATCCCGAAGAGCTATCCCGGGAGGACCGTAAGAGATACGGTGCCCTTGTGAGAGAGCGGATCACGGAGATGATCCGAAGGGAAGAGAAGCTTTTGAAAGGAGAAAAGGATGACTGACATTAATATCCTCATCGTGGATGATGAAAAAGAGATTGCCGATCTTGTCGAGATCTATCTTGTGAGCGACGGCTATAAGGTTTTCAAGGCTTCCAATGCAAGAGACGGTCTTTCGATGATCGAAAACGGAGAGATCCATCTCGTGCTTCTTGATATTATGATGCCCGGTATGGACGGGATCGAGATGTGCCGGAAGGTGCGGGAGATTTCCAACATCCCCATTATCATGCTCACGGCAAAGTCCGGGGATCTGGATAAGATCAAAGGACTCGGAACCGGTGCGGACGATTATGTGACCAAGCCGTTCAGCCCCTTAGAGCTCACGGCCCGGGTCAAGTCGCAGCTAAGGCGCTATACGCAGCTCAATCCGAACTCCCGTCTTGACGAGGAGTCGAATGAGATCGCGATCAAGGGCCTTGTTATCAATCGCGAAAACCATAAGGTTACGGTCGATGACGAGGAAATCAAACTCACGCCCATTGAGTTTGATATTCTGTATCTTCTGGCTTCCAACCCCGGCAAGGTGTTCTCAACCGACGAGATCTTTGAGAAGGTCTGGAATGAAAAAGTCTATGAGGCCAATAATACCGTTATGGTACACATCCGCCGTCTTCGCGGAAAGATGAAAGAGGACCAGCGCCAGGACAAGATCATAACCACGGTCTGGGGCGTCGGATATAAGATTGAAAAATAATGACATAACAAAAAAATACCGTACAAGATTTGTGATCAGCATTATTGTATCGGCGTTCACGGTGTGTGTGGTGGAGGGCCTTCTGGCGGCAAATTTCGGAAGGCTCCTCCGGTTCATCACGGGAGTAAGTACCGAGGAGGAAATGTCCGGGTTCGGAACAGCCGAGGTGCTTATTTTTGTTATCCTCGGAATTGCGCTGTTTTCAATCATTTTCTGGCTTCTGGAAAAGCCGACGCTCGACTATATCCGGGAGATTTCCGAAGGAGTGGAGGAGATTGCCGGCGGGAATCTGTCGCATGTGATCCCGGTCAGGGGAGACGACGAGTTTTCCGGAATGGCGGAGTCCGTAAACCATATGGCAGAGGACTTAAAGGAACTCCTGATCTTTGAGCGGGAGGCGGAGCAGCAGAAGACCGATCTCGTCACCAATATCGCACATGATCTCAGGACACCGCTGACTTCAATCATCGGGTATCTTGAGCTTCTTTCGGGAAAAAACTATGAAATGCTCACGGACAGCCAGCGGAGAAAGTACTTAAAGATTGCGTTCACAAAGTCAAAACGTCTGGAGCAGCTGATCGGGGATCTTTTTGATTTTACAAAGCTTTCCTACGGCAAGATCACCATGAAGGTGGAATACATTGATATTGTCAAACTGATCGGACAGCTGATTGAAGAGGCGTATCCGCTTTTATCCGACAATCACCTGAAATACGAGCTTACGTCCAATGTGCAGGCCCTCGAGATCACGGGGGATCCGACGCTTATTGCGCGGCTTTTTGACAACCTGATCGGAAATGCCATTAAATACGGAAAAGACGGAAAGAAGATCCTTCTCCGGATCCATTCGGAACCGGCGCAGGGCACCGTCTGCGTCAGTGTCACCAATTTCGGTTTTGTCATTGATGAGAAGGATCTGCCCCATATTTTTGAAAAGTTCTACCGGGCCGACCGGGCCAGGTCCACAGAAACGGGCGGCACAGGCCTCGGCCTTGCAATCGCAAAGAATATCGCGGAGATGCACGGAGGCTCCATCAGTGTGTCCTCCGACCTTAAGGGGACTGTTTTTACAGTACGTCTTCCGGTGCATTTTGATAAAAACAATGAGAATCTCCGAAGAGCGTAAACCTGGAAACGGAATCAGAGGGGCAGTCGCAGGCTGCCTTTTTCTCGTACTGTTTTCGCTGACGGCCTTTGCTCAGGAGACGCTTTCCCTTTCTGTCACTTACGGGTACCGGAATACGGCAAAAAACGGACAGATGCTGCCGGTTACGATCGGGTTTTCCTCTGCCTATCCGGAAAGTATTCCCGGATATGTGGTGATTGAATCGGACGGGGAGGAGGCTTCTCTTTCCTATACATTCCCCGTGGAGATCCCGGCGGGGGACTCCGTACAGAAATATACCGTCACCCTTCCCGGAAATCTTTCCGGCGGGGGCGGTGACCGGTTAAAGGTCAGTGTCATGGACGATCTCGGGGAAATCCTCGGACAGGAAACGGTTTCTGTCACGTACCACGGGAACGGAGATGATGTCCTGATCGGGATCCTGTCGGACGATCTGGAGAGTCTTCTCTTTTTCGGCAACACCGCTCTTCCCGGCAATGTGTCGACCAGGACCGTAACGCTCAATCCGGCGGATATCCCGGAGGACGCCGAGGGGCTTTCCCAGCTCGACATGATCGTGATCTCGTCATTTGATCTGGGGAGATTATCCCGGGAGTCCGTGAATGCCATCTATGAGTGGACCCTTTCCGGGGGGACTCTTCTTTTCGGTGCAGGAAGCCGCAGTTTCTCGTTCTCGGCTTTTCAGGAATATATAGACGATGTGGAACTTTCCGCCGGTCGGTTTGAAGAAATGGATCTTGGTATGGAGTATTCCGAAACCGGACCGGACGGCGCCATTAAGCGTCTTTATATCCGTCCTGTGAGCTGGGAAGGGTCCTCGAAGCTCTTTGATAACGGGGAGTCCGCGCTTGTTTATTATAATGAGAGCGGAAGCGGCAGGATCGGCATTGCCGTGTGTGATCTCTGCAGCCTGTCCGGCTTCTGCCTGGAGCACCCCGCCTTTACGGAAGATCTGCTGAGTGCCCTGATCGGAGACCGGAAGATGTTCCTCAGGAAAGAGCCGGAAGAAGAGGCACTCCTTACGAATACCTATCGGAAAGACCGGATTCCTTCTCTTTTCGGCTATACGGTGATCGCTGTTCTTTATGTTCTTTTCTGCGGACCGCTCCTCTACCATTTCCTCAAAGAAAAAGGACTCGGGATCTTCTATATGCCCGGGACGGTGATGCTGTCTGCCCTTTTCGTTCTGATCCTGTTTCTTGCGTCCCAGAAGACCCGGATCGAGGAGCCGTATATTGACTACGGGGCGATCCTTTTTGATAATGGAACGGGGGAGGGACCGGAACTTACCGCTGTAATCCGTACGGGAGCGCCGGAAAAGAGGCCGGTGACGGTCGAACTGCCGGGCAGTCTTTCCGTGCGGCCGGTTGAGGTATACGGAGATGTTTCCGTCACCGGTGGAAAAAAACGGATGCTTGCCTTTACGGGGCAGCAGCAGTTTGAGGAAAATATCATTTCCCTCGGGGGGCAGGAGGATAATAACTCCGAAGGAACTGTTCTCCGTGCGGACCTCCGGCGGAAGGGGATTTCTTTCTCAGGAAGTATTGTCAATACGTCGGATATCTTCTTCCGGGATGCCATTCTCATTGCGGGCGGGGAGACTGTGGTTCTCGGAAATCTTGCCCCCGGTGAGGAGGCATATCTGGAGGCCTGCAAGGCTCTTTACGGGCCGGTAAAGGAAGCGCTTCTTCGGGAGAGCGCGGATAGTTCCCATGAGAACGATCCGGTACAGAAAAAAGCACTTCTTCGCCGGGCGCTCGAAGGGATTTATCTGACGGATCCCGGGGAGGTTTTTGTGGTCGCTTTCGCGGATTCCTATACGCCGTCTTTCCTCAGGGAGAGCCGCTACCTGCTTACCGGAGAAACTCTGTTTGTATTTACGGAAAAGGTATCCGGCAGCACGGAAGAGAAAGGGTATATCAATGCGCTCTGCGATCCGGTGACCGTGGTTTCGGGAACCTACGATGCCGAAACCAATTCAGTGACGACGGATGCCACGACGGTTCTGACCTATTCGCTCGGAAACGGTTATGAGATCGGAAGCATGCGGTTTGTGGGGCTGTCGGAGGAACTTTCGGGTGAGAAACTCTGTCCTTTCAGCGGGCAGGTGTCCATTTACAACTACGAGGAGGGCGGATATGATCTTCTGGATGCCGGGGTGGAAATCCTTTCCGGCCGGGAACTTGGCCCGTATCTTTCGCCTGCCAATAATATCACGCTTCGGTATATGCCGGATCCCGGGGACGGAGAAGAGGTAAGAATGGTTCTTCCCGCGCCGTATGTGACCCGGACGGCGCCTGTGACAGAATTCCGGTCGGAAATGACCCCGGAGGAGTAATGATCGAACTTCGAAATGTAAAAAAATTTTACGGCCGTTTTCTGGCGCTGGATATTGCCTCGCTTTCGATTGGAAACGGATCGCCTTTCGGGTTTGTCGGTCCGAACGGCGCCGGAAAGACCACAACGATCAAGATCCTGTCGGGGATCATGCACCCGGATTCCGGGGAGGTAACGATGGAAGGGGAGACCGGATATGTGCCGGACAGTTTCGGGATCTACCGGAACCTGAAAGTATCGGAATACATGGAATTCTTTGCCGGGGTCAAAGGGCTTTCCGGACTGGAGGCAAGAAAGAAAATCGAATCTCTTCTTTCCTATGTGGAGCTTTCCGACCGGGCCGATTTTTATGTGGAGGCACTGTCCAAGGGCATGAAGCAGCGGCTTTCGCTGGCAAGAGCGCTTCTTCATGATCCGCCGGTCCTCATTTTAGACGAGCCCACCCAGGGGCTGGATCCCCGGACACGCTATGAATTTAAGCAGATCATCGGCGAACTTTCCGATATGGGGAAGACCATTGTCATTTCCTCGCACATCCTTTCCGATATCAGTGAGCTGTGCACGGACATCGCGATCATTGACCAGGGAAGGATCGTGATGAACGGAAATCTGATGGATGTCATGCGGATGGTCACGGCCGGAAATCCGATCATCATCTCCATGCTGAAGGAACCGCAGGCGGCCGCCGCGTGGCTTCGGGAGAAAGAGGAAGTGGAATCCGTTATGGTCAAGCGGAATGATATCATGGTCAGCTTCCGGGGATCGGACCGGGATGAGGCCGAACTTTTAAAAAGCATGGTCAGCGAGGGATTTGCCGTCCGGAGTTTTTCCCGGGAAAAGGGCTCCCTGGAATCAATCTTTATGCAGCTGACCGGAAGAGAAGAGGAGAAGGTGATCTCCTCCTCGGAGATGTATGAGACTTAATCCACTGATCAGAAAAGAAATCACGGTGTCAGGCCGGAGCGGAAATCTGGCGGCGTTTATTGCCGTCATTAATTCCGTACTGTTTCTTTCGGGACTTCTGCTCCTTTTCGGAAACCTTCTGGTGATGGAGGAAACCGAAAACATGGAACCGAGGTCTCTTCTTCTCAGCTGGCCGGTGACCGTCCTTCTTCTGCTTCTGATCGTGATCTTTATCCTGCCGGGACGTACGGTCTCTCTGGTTGCTAAGGAACGGGACAGCGGGACGCTTGATCTTCTGATCGCTTCGGGAATGACACCTCTTCGGATCGTCTCCGGAAAGTTCTTTTCCGAGTTTTTAATGAGTGCGGTGATCCTTCTTTCCACGATCCCGGCGCTCTTTCTGCCGCTTCTTTTCGGCGGTGTACGGTTTGAATCCTGCCTGTTTCTTACGGCGCTTCTTTTTATCTGTGCGGCGTTTTCCCTCTCCGTGGGACTCTTCGGAGGCGCTCAGGGGAGAGCTCAGGGAAGAGGTGCTGCGCTTTCCTACGCGATTCTTCTTTTCTTTGCGGCGGGGCCGGCCCTGATTGCCTTCCTCCTGAAGCCTTTAAGCATCACCGGCGGAAACTATGCCGTCTGGCTTCTGCTTCTTTCTCCGGAAACACCGGTGCTTTTACTTCTTTCTCTGATTACGGGACAGACCGGTCTCATCGGCGAGACAACCTCGTTTTTCGGGTACAGCGGGCCGATACTTTCCCCGCTTACGCTTCTTTTCGCGTCTGCAGGACTCGGGGTCCTCATTGCGGCGCTCTTCTTTGCGGGTTCGGTCCGGGCAGTCAATCGGGGACGGGAAAGGTAGACATTGCTTTTTCCGGAAAAATGGAATACAATATAAGTTTGAAAGTCATTTCTGTAATGGGAGTTTTATGAAAAAAATCGTTCTTACCGGCGGAGGCACCGCCGGGCATGTCACACCGAATATGGCGCTCGTTCCGGAGCTTCGAAAAGAGGGCTTCGATATTTTATATATCGGCAGTGAAAAAGGGATCGAAAAGGATCTGATCGGGAAGATGGGCATTCCCTATGAAGGAATCGCCACCGGAAAGCTCCGGAGATATGTCGATATCAAAAACCTGTCGGATCCCTTCCGTGTAATTAAGGGATATTCGGAAGCCCGGAGAATCCTCCGGAACTATAAGCCGGATGTTCTTTTTTCCAAGGGCGGCTATGTGGCGGTACCGGTGGTACTGGCCGCACACCGTCTCCGGATTCCCGTGATCGCGCATGAGTCGGATATGACTCCCGGTCTTGCCAATAAGATTACCATGCCCCTTTGTGAAAAAATCTGCTGCAATTTCCCGGAGACTTTAGAGTATCTCCCGAAGGGAAAAGGAGTACTCTCCGGCAGCCCGATCCGGAAGGAGCTTCTTTCGGGAAGCCGTGAAGAGGGACTTCGGTTTTCCGGCCTTTCCGGAGAAAAACCGGTCATTCTCGTGATCGGCGGAAGCCTTGGTGCCGTTCATGTCAACGAAGCGGTCCGGAAGGTGCTTCCGACACTTCTTCAAAGTTATGATGTGATTCATATCTGCGGAGCGAAAAATGTGGATGATTCCCTCAAGGGAACGCCGGGGTATGTGCAGTTCGGATATGTGAATGAGGAACTTAAGGATCTCTTTGCGGCTGCCGACCTTTTTATTTCCCGGGCCGGGGCAAATGCCATCTGTGAGATCCTGGCGCTTTGTAAGCCGAATCTCC
>JAZUHZ010000075.1:0-6088 GCA_045642005.1 Candidatus Avilachnospira sp. | reverse complement strand
AACTCCGTGAAACATCTCCGATGTTTCACGGAGTTTATGCATGACGAAATTTATGATAACACAAAAAGACGGGCAAATCAATTCTCGTACAGATTCCACAAAAATTGCTCCTGAATTCTGTGAAATCCGTCTATGGACTATACTGCTTTAAAGTGATATTATACAGACAACCGATGAAGCAAAAGGTTAAGACAATAAGATCAATCAATCAAAAAAATTTCATAAAGGAGGGCCGGACCAATGGCACAGGGTCTTTGAGGCTGCTGCAGATTCAGGAAAGAATTGCAGCAGCCTCAATTAATTTCCGATTGACAAATGGCCGGTTTGCATTATAATTAAGACAAAGGTAAGATTTGAGGGGCAGAATGCCCTCTTTCATAAAATCCCGGAGGTATCATATGAATTCACAGGAACTCATCAATGAGATCGCAAAGAGAGTCAATGACAAGCTCGCAGCCTGCGGAGACGCAGAGAAGGCTGTTGAGATCGAAGGACAGGTTCTCACCGCATTAAAGGCACAGCGCGCTGTGGATCAGCATGCCACTTCTGTGATCCTTTCCCAGAAGATGCAGATCACGGATGATGCCAAAGCGATCTTAAGCAGAAACGAAGTAAAGATCGTCCGCATCTGATCGATCCGATAAACAAAAGCATAAAACAGTCCACCCTTTCGGATGGACTGTTTTTTTCGTATATTTTCATCAGTGGTTTCAGATGGGTTTCTTTTCATTATCCTTCTTTTCAGCTTCACGCGGATCCACCGGCAGTCCGGCTGCGGATACAAAAGACAGATCATCGTCGGAAAGCTCCGTGCCGTACCGGTTCTCTGTTTCCCGGATCATCTGATCGAGTTTTGTGTTATGTTCAAATTTCTGAAAGTCAAACAGCGTCTCAAGTTTCATCGTTCTTTACCTCATATTTCATAGTGTTTCAGGTTCAACTATATATACGGGAAGAAGGAAAAAAAGAGAGTCTCTTTTTTGTATTTAAATTGTATTAAAGGAATGCGGGCAGGAATCCGGGTGTATAATCCGCTTTGTGTTTTGAGGTAGTATGTATATGAGAAATGAAAAAAGATTTCACCGCGGATGGCTGATGCCGTTTGCCTGTATGATCATGATCGCATCCACCAGTCTTCTTTCGGCCGGGATGTCGACAAATTTAAATGCCATCAAAAATGTATTCGGTCTTTCGGGGACAGCGACCTCGACGATCATGACGGTACGGAGCATCTCGGCGTTCCTTGTCATGTTTGTGGCAGACCGTTATTTTGAAAAGCTCGGGCTCCGGTTCGGAACCGCGCTTGCCATGGTGATCGGATCTCTTGCCTTTCTGATCTTTGCCTTCGGTAACGGAAATATCGGCGCCTATTACGCAGCCGGTGCCGTGGGAGGCATTACGTATGCCTACGGTCTGATGCTGCCGGCCTCCATGCTGATCAAAAGGTGGTTCAACAAACACCGGGCGCTGGCGCTCTCCATCTGTTCCGCGGGGACGGGCCTCTGCTCCATTATCGGTGCGCCGGTGATCCAGCTTCTTCTGGACCGGTACGGAATCAAAACCGCGTTTCTTTTACAGGGGGCCTTTCTTCTTTTTGTCAGTGTCCTTCTCCTTCTGGTGATCGTGAACACCCCCGGAGAAAAAGGCCTGGAGCCGGTGGGCGGCGAAGGGTACCTTCCGGAGAGCGGTAAGAAAGTTCCGAAGAGAACGGAAGCGCTTCCCCGGACCTGGTTTGTCCTTCTTTTTATTGCCGTGACGCTGATCGGCCTGAATTCCAGCCCCTGTTCCAGCCATCTGACGCTCAATTTTACCACGGACGGCTTCCCCGCCATGACGGTGGCGAAAGCGTTGTCTGTTTACGGTTTTGTCCTGATCGCGTCGAAACTCGTGTACGGGGAGATTCTGGACCGGCTCGGGGCCGTAAAGACCATCTGGATCTTCGGCGGCCTGATGATCGCAGGAAAGATCCTGTGTTTTCTGGCGACGTATGCCGGAGCGATGGTGCCATTCTTATATTTCAGTGTGATCATCTACGGGCTCGGGGTCCCGGTGGAAACGCTCGGATATCCGAACTGGTGCGTAGATCTCACGAGCGCGGAGGACTATCCGAAGGTTCTTTCCAAGCTGCAGATGGCATATCAGTTCGGAGCTCTTTTAGGCTCCTCCCTGCCGGGGGTATCCTGTGATCTGACGGGAACCTACGGATGGTTCTATTTTGTCTGTGCAGTCCTGATGACCGTTTCGCTTGCCATCGTGCTTCTTGCCTACCGGAAACTTGTCAGAAAGCCCTGACCGCCTCAAGTAAGTTTTCCGCCTCCCGGGCATTTTTCGCATTTTTGACGATCACATAGTAAAGATCGCCTACGCCGTTTTCCCGGGAAAGTTTCCCCGCTGTCGTATCGGAAATGTCCGTAAAGGAGAAGCTTTCCGGTTCCTGCGCCAGATAGTCGCGGGTCGGCGCATCACAGATCAGGCAGTCAATCTCCCCGGCTCCGAGCCAGGTGACGATCGTGACGGCGGCATAGGGGTCGTTCTGACTGGCGATGGAACTGAAGTTGAGTTTCAGAGGAGCTTTGTACCCGGTACTTTTCGGAAAAGTCTCCGAAAGGAGCGTATCCAGTTCCTCTCCGCACAGAAGCTCCATGTCGTTCTGGATCCCTACCCGGACCACGGGGTCGGTCTTTTTGTTCTCTGCGATGGCGCTTACGAGAGAGATTCCGAAAATGAGAACGAAAGCCGTTCCGAGGA
Source organism: Candidatus Avilachnospira sp. (assembly GCA_045642005.1). GTDB lineage: Bacteria > Bacillota > Clostridia > Lachnospirales > Lachnospiraceae > Avilachnospira. The sequence goes on along the minus strand of JAZUHZ010000075.1, from coordinate 3,340 downwards.
TCCAGAGTTTATAGTACTCCCAGATATAGGAAAGAGCATCGCCCGGTGACATTTTTTTAATCTTTTCGAATTCTGTTCTTAACATTTCTTCAATGAAACCTCGTATAAATCGTGCTATACTGTATCATACACTTTTTATTTGTTTTTCGTGTGAACAAAATCATGAACTATACCTATATTGTCAGATGTTCGGACGGCACCTATTACTGCGGCTGGACCAATGACCTGGAAAAGAGAATCGCGGCCCATAACAGCGGACATGGCGCCCGGTATACGGGCTCCCGCCGCCCGGTCAGTCTCGTTTATTTCGAGGAATACGGGACAAAGGAAGAAGCCATGCGCCGTGAGTGGCAGATCAAACATCTGAAAAGGACAGAAAAAATACAACTGATAACAGGAGAGAAGGATGAGCAGAGCGTTTGTGATCAACGGGGATGAATGGGGATTCTGCCGGGAACGGCACCAGAAATGTTCCGGAGCGAATGCGGAGGGAAAATGCATGCGCGCCGAGTGTACGGAGATCCCGGAGTGGGAGCGCCCGAAGAAAAGCCTTGCGGAACGAATGAGAGAACGCGCGGAGAAAGCCGGGGAGCAGTAAGATGTCTTTAAAAACGACCGGTCAGACAGACCGGACCCGGATGGTCATCGACCTTACAGCGGTACGGAAAAACTACGGGACGGTACGCAGCCTCTTCCCCGGAAAAAAGATCATGACCGTGATGAAAAATGACGCCTACGGATACGGTATTACAGGGATGGCCGCCACCTGTGAAGAGTACACAGACCAGTTCGCGGTTGCCACATATGAGGAGGGAAAGGCTCTCCGGGATGCCGGGTGTAAAAAGCCGGTTCTGATCTTTAATCCCGTTCCCCGGGGACGAATCGCCGATGCGGCCAGAGAACGTCTGACGTTTTCCGTCGGAAGTCTCGAGTACGCGCTTTTATTACAAACGGAGCTTTTGAAAGCGGGGCTTTCGGCTGCGTGTCATCTGAAGATTGATACCGGGTTCAACCGGACCGGGTTCCGTATGAGAGAGGAATCAGAGGATCTATGTATGCAGAAGGTCCTTTATGTTTATAAAATCCCGAATCTGTCTGTGAAGGGGATGTATACCCATCTTCCCGTGGGGGATTCGGCGGAGGCTTGCGACAGGGAGTTTACCGCCCGGCAGCTTCGCCGCTTTGACAGGGCCGTGGAACTTGTGCAAAAGGCCGGATTTGATCCTGGACTTCGTCACGCCTTCGCCACGGACAGCGGCCTTTTCCATCGGGACGAAAACCTGTATGAGATGGTCCGGATGGGAATGCTGATCCACGGAAACTGCGCCACCGTTGAGAAGAGTCATGAACTTGGCTTGCAGCAGATCGAGCAGTGGACCACGAATATCACCCAGCTCGAGAATGTGGCTCCCGGAGAGGACGTGGGCTACGGAAGAACCTTCACGGCAGCGCGTCCTACCCGTCTAGCAGTGCTTTCCGTCGGGTATGGAGACGGCTATCGCCGTCAGTACGGCGGCATGGAAGTCCTGTGCGGCGGGAAACGCGTCCCGATCATCGGGCGGATCTGTATGGATTCCATGATGATCGACGTGACAGACGTCGAGGAACCCTATGTGGGCATGGAAGTGGTGCTTTTGGGGCAGCAGCTGTCGGAAGATGGAGAGGAAATACTGGAGATACGTCCCATGGAACTGGCTGCCCGATTTGATTCCACCAGCGGAGAAGTCACCGGCGCCATTTCCGCCCGTGTGCCCCGCTATTATATTAACGAATGAAAGAAGATCCTTCGGGCGTCTTCAGCAAAGAAAGAAACAGAGGCAATCGTATGGCAGACATCGGAAACAGAATCATCACAAAAATTGAACGCGCGGACAAAGAGACTGTGGAAAAATTCCGCAATATCCCGTCCAGTAATATCGGAGACATGATGAACCGTCTCTACTGTATGCGGGAAAACATCACCCGGATCGGGCAGCACAAAAAACAGCTGCTCGGCACCGCGTTTACCGTGAAGGTACCGGACGGAGACAATGTGTTCATTCACAAGGCTCTGGACATGATCGAGCCCGGAGACGTCCTCGTGATCGACGGAAACGGCTGTACTTCCCGCTCTCTGATGGGAGAGATCATGTTTACCTATGCCACGAACAAAGGCTGCGCCGGGATCATTGTGGACGGCGCCATCCGCGACTCGGATGCCCTTGATGACCTGGACATCCCGGTATATGCGATCGCCGTCACACCGCAGGGACCCTATAAGAACGGCCCCGGCGAGATCAATGTGCCGGTGTCCTGCGGCGGTCAGGTGGTGTTCCCTGGAGATATCCTGGCGGGGGATGCGGACGGAGTCTGCGTGATCCGGAAAGAGGAGGCTTATAAAATCCTCGATGACGTGGAAAAGAAATTTGCCGGAGAACAGGTACTTTTAGACCGGTATCACACCACCGGCAATGACACGGAAAACCATATCGCAACTTATCAGAAAATAACAGATGCTCTGAAAACTACAGTTTACTGATACGGAGAAAACTATGAAGATCAGAAGAAAGATCATCACGGCAGCACTTGCGGCGGTTGTTTCTCTTTTCGCCCTTATTCCCGCTTTTGCCGACAGCGTGCTCGGACCGGTGCCGGTCACATCCCAGAATCTTATGATGGATGCCTCCGGATATATGAAATGGGATCTCGGCTACGCTCCGGAGTACGGCGCACTGGAAGCCAGAAACTACGAGGTCCAGATCGACATCATGACGACGGGATCCTGGAGAGAAAACTACCGGTCTTTTAAGACCTCCGAGAATGACAAAGAGATCAATTATTCACTGGTCGGAATCTACCGGTTCCGTGTCCGTACAAATTTTGTCGGCGGGCAGATCTCCGAGTGGTCGGAGTACAGCCCGAACTGTACGGTCACCAGTGATTATGTGACAAAGCCGGAACCGAACGACAACCCGACCGGTCCGACCGGCCCGGGCAGTGGAATCACGCCCGTACAACAGGCTGTGGGCCCCGGCACAAGCGGCCCCGGAGGAAATCAGAAGATCCTTGTGGTCAACTCGGTTCCTGCCTGGGTGGAGCAGACCGGGACATGGCAGATGGATGCCTCCGGAAACTGGGCCTATGTCAATAACGGCATTCTCTATGCGAACCGCTGGGGCTGCATCTACAATCAGTATGCCAATACCGCCGCCGGGCAGCGCCAGTATGACTGGTTCTATTTTGATGAGTTCGGGCACATGAAGACCGGCTGGTTTGCGGAACCGGGCGGATCGATCTACTATCTGAACCCGCTTTCGGACGGCACCAGAGGCCGCATGGTCACCGGCTGGGCCCAGATTGA